>NZ_KQ758653.1:2345-46304 GCF_001457055.1 Priestia veravalensis
GTAAGGACTGAACTACTTATGTCTCAGTCTCTTTTTCGTTACGCTGATTGATTATATTCTTCAAACTCACTTTGCGTTTTCTCGTTCGGAGCAGGTGTTAATAAGCTTACTACTACAATTCCAACTAAGCTAATTAAGAAACCCGGAATCATTTCGTATAATAAATCCGATAATCCAGGGATTTTTGTCCATACAACAACCGTCACGGCACCAAACACCATACCTGCTAGCGCTCCCCATTTGTTCATTCGCTTCCAATAAAGGCTCAATAAGATAACAGGGCCAAAAGCAGCTCCAAATCCAGCCCATGCATAGCCGACTAACGATAAGATTGTACCACTTTTATTAAATGCAATCATGACACCAATGATGGATACAAGAAGTACAAATCCACGTCCAATCAACATTAGTTCTTTATCACTTGCTGATCGGCGGAAAAATGTTTTGTACAAATCTTCTGTCAATGAGCTCGAAGTTACAAGAAGTTGTGATGAAATGGTACTCATTACGGCTGCTAATAATGCTGCTAATAAGAACCCTGTAATAATTGGGTGGAATAAAATTGTGCTTAACCCGATAAATACTGTTTCCGGGTCAGCAATTTCTAGACCTTGATTCGTGTAATAAGCTAAACCGACAAACCCTGTCAGCATGGCTCCAACGACTGAAACAAGCATCCAGCTCATTCCAATACGACGAGCAGGCTTGATTTCTCTTACAGATGAGATAGCCATAAATCGCACGATAATATGTGGTTGGCCAAAATAACCTAACCCCCAGGCAAACAGCGAGATGATACCTAAGAAGCTTGTGCCACTAAAAATATTGAATAAGTCCGTATCAATGTTTCGAACCTCACTCATTGCCGGACCAAATCCACCCATCTGTGTAAGAACTACAACTGGCACAAGGATTAAAGCAACAAACATTATAATTCCTTGAACGAAATCGGTCCAACTAACGGCTAAAAAGCCACCAAACAATGTATAAGCTACGACTACTCCAGCTACAACCCATAAGCCTATCTCGTAGTCTAGATTCAGCGTTGTTTCAAAAAGAACGCCTCCTGATACGATTCCTGATGAAACGTAAAAAGTAAAAAATAGAATAATAACAATAGCCGAAATCATACGTAGCATTTTGGAATCATCGTTAAAGCGATTTTCTAAAAACGCTGGAATGGTCATTGAATTATTAGCCACTTCTGTATACTTACGAAGACGAGGTGCAACAAACAGCCAGTTAGCATATGCACCTAACGTAAGCCCAATTACAATCCACGAAGCGCTTACCCCCTGAACAAACATAGCACCAGGCAACCCCATCATCAACCATCCACTCATATCTGAAGCTCCTGCACTTAAAGCCGTTACGCCTGGGCCTAGCGAGCGTCCTCCCAATACATAGTCTGATAGATTAGAAGTCCTTCGGTACGCATAATAACCAATTAACAACATACCGATCATGTATACCACAATGGAACTTAACAGCTGAATCTCCATCAAATCTCTCCTCTCAAATTTGCATAGAAATAATATACTAGATTTTAATTCAGAAGTAACCAAAAATTTTATGATAAAAAAATAATCAGAAAGGGCACAGTGCCCCTCTGATTAAATCCATTTAAATCTTTCTAGCTGTCATTTTCCCTTGTGTAAATAGAAGTAGATAGTCATAGCCACCCGCTTTAGAGTCCGTTCCTGACATATTGAAACCACCAAAAGGATGTACTCCTACCAACGCACCCGTACATTTTTTGTTAATGTACAAGTTTCCGCAGTGCATTTCATTTAGAGCAGTCGAAATACGATTCTCATCGCGAGAGAAGAATCCGCCCGTTAACCCGTAATCTGTATCGTTATAAATCTCAATTGCTTCTTTCCAGTCAGCTGCTTTTGCCATCGCAAGAACAGGCCCAAAGATTTCTTCTTTCATGATGCGTGCCTGCGGACTCACATCTCCAAATACAGTTGGTTCGATATAGAAGCCATTCCCTTCAGCCGGACCACCGCCTGTTAGAAGCGTTCCTTCACCTTTTCCAGTCTCAATATACGACAAGATTTTATTGTATGCTTTTTGATCAATTACTGGACCCACTGCATGATTTTCTTCCGGCAGTCCAATGCTAAGCTTTTTCGTACGTTCTACGACCTTTTCTACCACTTCATCATAAACAGATTCCACGATAATTGCACGAGAACCTGCTGAACACTTTTGTCCTTGGAAGCCGAATGCTGCTGCCACAATTCCATCAGCAGCTGCATCTAAATCAGCTGTTTCATCTACTACAATTCCATCTTTACCGCCCATTTCAGCAATAACACGCTTTAACCAAATCTGTCCAGACTGTACTTTAGACGCCCTTTCGTAAATACGACAACCAACTTCACGTGAACCCGTGAAGGAAACAAAGCGTGTTTTTGGGTGCTCAACCAAGTATTCGCCTACTTCAATACCGTCTCCTGGCACAAAGTTTAAGACTCCTTCCGGTAAGCCTACTTCTTTCATGAGCTCCACAAATTTAGCCGCAATAACCGGAGCTGAATCAGCTGGTTTTAAAATAACTGTGTTCCCCGATACAATTGCCGCTACGGTCGTTCCTGCCATAATTGCGAGTGGGAAATTAAATGGTGAGATGATCACCCCTACTCCAAGTGGAATATACGCCATTCGCGTCTTTTCACCATCTACAGGCGTTAATGGCTGATTAATGTGCGTCTTGCTAAGGCGAAGCATTTCTCTTGCATAAAACTCCATAAAATCAATTGCTTCTGCTGTATCTGCATCTGCCTCAGCCCAATTTTTCCCTACTTCATAAACGAGCATCGCAGAGAATTCATACTTACGTTGACGCATCAAATCCGCTGCTTTAAATAAATAGTCCGCACGCTCAGCCGGTGAAACGTTCTTCCACATTTCAAACGTTGTTAACGCTTGTTGCATTGCTTGCTCCGCTAAAGCCGTTGTTCCTTTGCTCACGCGCCCAATGACGTCATCTTTACTTCCAGGATTGATTGACACAATATAATCTCCTGTATCAATTGTTTCGCTACCAATTGAAATTGGGTAGGTTCCCCCTAGCTTACCCTTTACTTTTTCTAACGCTTTTTCCATCGCTACTTTATTTGCTTCAACTGTAAAATCAGTGAAAGGTTCATTTTTAAATACAGATGGTTTTGTTGTAATTGTCATATTCATCTACCCCTTTATGTGAAATTATTTTACAAAATTCTTTAATACAAACCATACATTCGCCGGGCGCTCAGCTAAACGGCGCATAAAGTACCCAAACCAATCTACACCGTACGGTACGTATACGCGCACCTTGTAACCTTCTTTAATAAGCTTATCTTGTAAATCAACACAAATACCGTACAGCATCTGAAATTCAAATTGATCCTTTGGGATATTCAGTTTTTTAACCAACTCTTTCGTATAGTCAATCATTGCTTCATCATGGCTTGCCACGGCTGTGTAGTTGCCGTTTTCTAAATGCATTTTAATAATTTCTTTAAGGTTTTCATCCACATCTTTTTTTGCTGGAAATGCTACTTCAGGTGACTCTTTATATGCCCCTTTTACTAAGCGTAAGTTTGCTTGATATTGATTTAGGTCTTTAATGTCTTGCTGCGTACGATATAGATATGCTTGAATCACAATTCCAACGTTATCATAGTCTTTTCGTAGCTCTTTATATATATCTAGTGACTGCTGACAATGAGCATAATCTTCCATATCAATTCGAACAAAAATCCCATGCATTTTGGCAACCTCAAGAATTTTGCGCATATTATCCATGCAGAGCTCTTTGCTAATATCTAAACCAAGAGATGTCATCTTCAATGATAAATTCGAATTAACATTTGAATGAGCAATCGCATGTAATGTTTGCACACACATATCGGTAGATTCAGCTGCTTCCTCTTTGGTATACACAAATTCTCCAAGGTGATCTAACGTTGCAACCTTACCTGCAGCGTTCAGCTCTCTACAAGTGTTAATAGCAGATTCAATTGAATCACCTGCCACAAATCTTGCCGCACCCATTCGTAGACCATACCTTTTTGCTAATTTATTCATTGAGTGATTTTTGCCTAACGATTGAAACATCGTTCTCATTAAAACCTCCATCAATACCAAGCCTCCTTCATTACATTAAGATTTAAAAAGATTCTTAACTTACTATATGTTCAGTATACTCTCCTTTCTACAATTTTGTAACCGCTTTCTATATATTTTTTGAACAAATTTGTTTACTTTTTATAAAATATACACTTTTGTTCAATTCGTAACTTGATTATATCTAACACAATAGGAATATACTAGAAAATTGTTAAGACATCTGTCATACTTTTTTTACAAAAAAAAACCTACTTCTTTTAATAAAGAAATAGGGTTTGTCACTTAAACAGCTTCCGATGTTAGCTGCTTGTAGTTATGAACGAATAAAATACCTAGCTCGTGATGTTCATTATCATACAAAGCGCGCTGAGCAAAGCGAACCTCGCCAGAATAATCAAGCACCTCTAATTTACAGAAAGCACGATTATTAACCTGAAGCGCTGCATAAAATTTAGCAACTTCTGATACAGGAACACCGTTTACTTTCGTAATTAACTCTCCAACTTGTAAGCCCATTTTTTCAGCGGGCGATCCTGGAATAATACCCAATATGATAACACCTTCTGATTTTTTTGTGAAAAATGGTGCAGCATTCTCATCTGCTAGACGTTGCTTCGTACTAATCCACTGTCTAACCACAATGGCGAGAGCCGCCACAACAAATGAAAATAGCGGAACAACTAATGTCACAAGCGCCACTAAGACCAAACCAACGCCTAAAAACAACACTCTTTTTCCAGTAAATGAAATCGATGCGCTTGGCAACATACTTTGAATGCGCTGGCTAAAACCTATAGCAAATGGAACAAAAAATAAGCTAAATGACGTTTGACCTACTGTAAGCACTGGCCACCAGCTGAAGGTAGATGTAATTGCATCACCAGGAACTAATAAAAACACAGGAACAACCCAAAGCTTTTGAGAAAAGTGAGCACCAATCTCTTGGCCTCTTTTGCTCTTAATGATAGCAGGAGAGGTTCCTTTTACGCCAAACTTCCAAATCAAATATCCTTCTGCTACTACTAGTAGCGCTAACAAAAACGTTAACGATGGTAAATTTGCATCCTTTAATTCAAGTGACCATGTATGAACAATCCCATCTCCAATTCCCACATTTGGAATAACTAGCGTAGCAAAAATGGTTACGCCCAATACATAAGCGGGCGATAACCACCGAAATGTCCACGGCCCACTCAAAAGAAACGTAATCAAAGCAACAAACACAAGTGTTCCAATCGTTACGTATGTCCCTACTAAAACAGTGCAAATTGAAAGGATCACGCCAATAATAATACCTGGAAAAAATAAATACTTCGCTTCTAAGATAAAATCAAATACCCGAACATGAAAGTTTTTTCGTTCACGCTTAACGCGTGCCAGACCAACAAAGAATGAAACCAGTAAAAATAAATAGGTGAGCGGATGTATAAAAAGCTTTCCCGCTCCTTTTAGGATTTCTATTACAACTTCCATCTTTCCACCGCCTACTACTCCCTCAACTTCTTATTTTTTATTTATCACCGCAGATTTGTATGTATAACCAGTAATTTCATTTTAACAAAGTATGATAACAACCGCCAATGTTGTTTTTTTCTAAAAAACAGTCCTCCAAGTACTATAAGAAAAGGAACAAATCATTCATATTTGTATGTTAACTGTCCGTTATACACATATGTGTTCAATTCTATTTACCAAAAAAAAAGAGTTTGGGACATAACAAAATGATGGCTTCTAAAAGACGAACACTAGCTGTTTCCATCTCTTTAGTTTGTCTCAACACGTTCGTTCCATTGCGCTACGGCCACTCGCTTTCCGCGGGGAGGAACCTGAGCTTCCTCGCTGCGCTGCGGGATCTCAGTTTTCCCTCTCTTTCCCGCAGGAGTCGAGTGTCCTACGCTCCATTCCACCCTGTTTCCAACATTGTTTTCACAATCAACAAAAAACCTGAACGATTAAAAGTGAGAAACTCTTAATCGTTCAGGTATAGTAAGGACTGAACTACTTATGTCTCAGTCTCTTTTTCTTACTTCTTTATTAAAATTTACGCGCTGCTTCTTTCGCTTTTTCAATGCCGCTTGCTTTAATCTCTTCTGCTTTTGCAGGCATTGCATTATGACCTTCTACAAATAATCCTTCAAATGATGGAACTCCAAAGAAGTTCATCATAATACCAATGTAGCGATGTCCCATCTCCACATCTGCTGCTGGACCTTCTGAATAAATACCGCCGTTTGCTTGGATATGAAATGCTTTTTTATCTGTTAATAACCCAACTGCTCCTTGCTCTGTATAGCGGAATGCTTTTCCTGCTACAGCAACAGAATCTAAGTATGCTTTCATAACAGGTGGGAATGAGAAGTTCCACATTGGATTTACAAATACATATTTATCAGCATTTGCAAATTGATCGCTCAGTTCATTTAAACGAGCAATTTTACGCTGCTGGTCAGCTGATAGCTTATCAAATGCTTCACCTGCTCCTAATTTACCCCATCCACCAAAGATATCTGCATCTAATTGTGGGATATCCTCTTTATAAAGGTCAATGTGTACAACCTCATCGTTTGGATTTTCTTCTTTATATGTGTCAATAAATGCTTTTCCTGCAGCCATACTAAATGAAGTTTGATGGTCATGCGGATGTGCTGTAATATACAATACTTTTGCCATGTTGAATTCGCACCTTTCTTTCACTTTTTAATAACTATGTTACTAATAGTAACTTAGGTAATCTTTTTAGTCAACTATTTTATTCTCATTTAAATGATTACCCTGTTTGTTAGTATGCCTTTTAAACATAAAAAAAAGACTGGTAAAAGTCTTTTTAAAAAGTTGTAGCAATAGTCAACGCTTGATTCATTGCTTTTTCTTTAATTTCTTGTGCTTTAGTTGGAAACTTCACCTGACCTTCAATAATAATACTTTCAAAGGATTCAATCCCAAAAAAGTCCATCATTACTTCCAAATAGCGATGTCCCATTTCACGGTTCACTTCTGGTCCTTCTGAATAAACATCACCTCGCGCTTGAATATGAAGTGCTTTCTTTCCTTTTAACAAACCTTCAGCGCCTTCTTTTGTATATGTAAACGTCTTGCCTGATACAGCAATTGCGTCAATATAAGCCTTCATAATGGCAGGTACCGAAAAATTCCACATCGGTGTAACAAACACGTATTTATCTGCTAGTAAAAATTGTGCACCTAGTTCTGCTAGGCGTCCTACTTTCATTCGTTCATCTGATGATAACTCTTCTAAAGAACCTGTTTCACGCAGCTTCTTCCAACCGTTAAACACATCTTTATCTAGAAATGGTATGTCAGCCGTATATAAGTCTAAATGAACGACTTCATCATTTCGATTTGTTTCTTGATAGGTTTCAATAAATTGCTTACCTACCGCCATGCTTAATGATTCATCTTCACTTAGTGGATGTGCAGTAACATAAAGAACGTTTGCCATCTTTGACATTCCTTTCTGTAGCTAGTCTTCTGCTTCTGTGCTTGTTAGTCTTTGATCCAACTTTCTGCCCATTGCGTAATCGGACCTAAAATTTGCCCTAATTCTTTTCCTTTTTGAGTCAGCGTATATTCTGTGCGAATCGGACGCTCCGGTATAACAGTGCGTAGCACAATACCATGCTCTTCTAACTCTTTAACTCGCTCAGTTAGTAACCTTCTGCTTAAAGCCGGAATCGCCTCATTGAGCTCGCTAAAGCGCTTTGGACCACTCATCAGTACATAAATGATTAATCCTGTCCATTTTTTACCGATTAGTTCAAAGCTCTTCTCTACCTTTGGCTGTAATTCTTTTTGTTCTTCCATATTAGTGAGCTCCTCCTTTATTAATATGGATGAAAAACTAACTTGTTCACTTATTGTAACAGAAAAAGAGAATAAACATGCTCACTATTTCTACAAAAACCCCCTCTCTGCAAGCCTACAGAGAGGGGGTTTTTCTGTTCATTCATTATTCGCTCGCAAGCTTTAGAGCTGTTTCTAATTGACGGTCATCTTCTTTTGACTTGATTTTTTCGAGCAGCTTTGTCTGAAGTAATGCCGCTGTATCTTCGTCAATTTCTCCCGTCACTTTTTGATCATTTGTTTTTTGAAACGCTTTTACAGCCGTTTCTGTTTCTTTACCGAAATATCCATCGGTACGGCCAGGTTCAAACCCTAATCCCTTTAACATTTGCTGTGCATTTTTGATTTGATCATCTGTCATATCAAATTTTAATGTTTTAGTAACTTGAATTGGATTTGTGTAGTAATAGTCAGGCTGTTTTACTTCAACAGTTGGATTAACTCCTTTTTCATTAATCCAATTGCCATCTGGCGTTAACCATTTGTAGAACGTCAGCTTTAAGTTACTGCCGTCTTCCATTGGCACTGCTTGCTGAACTGTTCCTTTACCATATGATTTTTCACCAACGATGTCATATCCGCCAGCTTCTTTTAATGCACCAGCTAAGATTTCTGAAGCAGATGCACTACCACCATCGATCAGTCCTACAATTGGATAATCTTTTGGTTCTTTTAAAGAAGACTTAACCGTTTGACGATCACCGTCACGCTCTTCAATTTGTACATACGGCTTGTCACCTGTTACAAGTTCTTCTAACATTTTCTCCACGCTTTGGAGATAACCACCTGGATTTCCACGCACATCAAGGACAAGTCCTTCAATATTTTTCTTTTCAAGTTCCTTTAGCTGCTTTTTAAATTCATCTTGGGTAGATTCAGAAAATGACGTAATCTCCATGTAGCCAATTGATTTGTCATTTACTTTCTTCACAGATGAATAAACAGTTTCAATTGGAATTTCATCACGTACCACATCAACTTTCATCATGTCTTTTACACCGGGACGCTGAATATCTAATTTAACTGTTGATCCTTTTTCACCACGAATTTTTAACACAGCATCATAAAGCTCTAATCCTTCAATGCTTTTACCATCAATTTTTAAAATTTGATCGTTGGGCTTTAAACCAGCTTTCTCAGCTGGTGATTCTTTAAATGGTGCTACGATTGTGACTTTACCATCTACCATGCTAACTTCTGCACCAATTCCTTCAAAGGATGAGTCAAGTGATTGTTCAAACTGCTTTGCTGTTTCCTTATTCATATAGGACGAATGGGGATCATCAAGCGTCTGTACCATTCCTTGAATAGCACCTTCTAGTAATTTTTTTTCGTCTACATCCTTATAATATTGGGATGATATAAGGTCATAGGCTTGCTTAATCTTGTCAAATTCACCATTTACATCTACATTATTTGTCCCTGTAGCTGACGAGAGACTTGATAAACCAACGCTTCCAGCGCTTGCATATTGTAATCCAAAATAAGTACCTACTGCTCCAACTACAAGAGAGAGCACCATCAATAATGCCACTATTTTCCGATTCAAGCTCTTTCATCCTCCTCAACCCTGACCCATCTCTTTTTATTATAATAGATAGCCTTGAAACTATGTAATAAAAAGGATGCATGTGTTATTTGTAGCAAAAGGCACCACACAAATCAAGTGTGATGCCTTTTTGTTAAGATTTTATGATAGGCTTGTACAACATATGCACAAAATTAGAAGTTAATATAATTTTCAGGGTTTACAGCAGAGCTGCTTCCTTGCCAGTCTCCTTTGTGAAGTTCAAAGTGCAAGTGTGCACCGAATGAACGACCAGTATTACCCATGTAGCCTAGCTGTTGACCTTTTCCGATTGACTGACCGCTAGACACATTATAACTTTCTAAGTGAGCATAAACAGATACCCAAGTTTGGCCATTGACGTTATGGCGTACAAATACAACATTCCCGAATGATGATGAGTAATACGCTCGAATAACTGTGCCATCCGCTACGGATACAATTGGTACACTACTACCACGTTTTCCAATATCAATTCCGTAATGCATGCGACCAAATTTTTCACGGTAACCATATCGAGATGTGACTGGTCCGTTAGCTGGACGCATGAATGAACCGCTTGTTACAGCTGGTGCTGGTGCAGCTTCTGCTTTTTGAGCTGGCGCTGCGCTTGGTGCCGATTTTGCTGCTGGCTGTGACTGGCTTGCCTTCGCTTCTGCTTCAGCTCTTGCCTTTGCCTCCGCTGCAGCTTTCGCTTTTTCACGCTGCTCTTGTTCCCAAGCTGCCTTTTCACCTTCTGCTGCTTTCTTTTGATCTGCTAGTAGAGCCGCTTCTTCTTCTAAGCCAACAATTTCATCGTTTACTGATTGCTCTTGCGATTGTAACGTAGCAATTAATTTATCTTTTTCATCGACTTGCTTCTCAAGATCTGCTGACAATGTTTCAAGGTCTTTTAGCGCTTTTTCAAGTGATTCTAATTTTGTTTGAACAGCTGTTTCTTTTGTTTGAAGTTCTTTTTTGTCTTGCTCATGTTGAATTAATAACTCACGGTCTGCTTCTACAATTGTAGATACTGCACTAACACGGCTGATAAAGTCACCAAAGCTTTGTGAGCCTAGTAGAACTTGCATGTAATCCACTGAGCCACCGCTTTCCTGTAACGCTACAGCTCGATCTTTTAACAGTTCATTTCGCTTTTCAATACGTTCTTTTACTTCTTCAATATCTTTTTTTAATTTTTCAATTTCTTTCTTTGTTTCTGATATTTCAGACTCACGATTTCGAATTTTCTCGTTTGTCTCACCGATCTTCTCATCTAAACGCTTCATTTCAGCTTCTGTTTTTTTCTGTTGCTCTTGTAAAGATTTAATTTCTTCTTTACCTTCATTAATGTTTTTGTTTACATTTGAACTTTTTTCATTTAAATCGCTAATCTTTTTATCAATGTCTCCGTTTGCATAAGCGATATTCCCCGAACTTAACCATACACCGCTTAGCCCGACAAAAGCCGCTGCTGTAACCGTTAATACTTTGCGTTTCATTTGTCTGTTCTCCTCATTTGTACGTGTTTTTTTATGTGCTTATCATCTTTATATGTAAGAAGACAAATCTAACGTTTAGGCTAGATTTGTCGTGGTACTGAATAATATAACTTATTTTTTTAAGAATTTTCGAACTGATAGCATACTTCCCCAAACGCCGATAAATCCACCGACTACAGCAAGTAATAGCGCAATTTGAAGCGTGAATGGGAACGTTGGTAAAAGCTCAAAATATCCGTTGAATTTTGGCTCAGATTGGTTGAATACAAACGTGTATACACCAATTAAGACACCGATTGGTACAACTGAACCTAATAATCCAAGCAGCAAGCCTTCAATGAAGAATGGCCAGCGAATAAATAGGTTTGTTGCTCCTACTAATCTCATAATCTCAATTTCTTCACGACGAGCAACGATGGTAATCTTAATTGTATTAGAAATTAAGAACATTGCTGTGAAAAGCAAACCGATAATTAAAGCAATTCCAATGTTACGGGCAACTTCTAGGACGTTAAACAGTTTTTCAACTTCACCTTGTCCGTATTGCACATTTGTAACATTCGAGTATTTTTCAACTTCTGTAGCAACCTTAGCTACATCGTTTGGTGTTTTTGTTTTGACAATAAATACGTCATTTAATGGGTTTTGCTGTTCAAAAGGCTCAAATGCTTTCCCTTCTTCACCCATACTATCAATTAAGCTCTTGAGCTCTTTGTCTTTAGAAGAAAATGACACCGTATCAACACGGCTAATTGCTTTTAACTTCTCTTCAATAGCCGACTGCTCTTCATCTGTAGCTGCTGGATCGACGTGTACTCGAATTTCAACGTCGTTTTCAATTAACTTGGCTACGTGATTTAGGTTAAGCATAAGCGTTAAAAAGACACCAACTAGTAGTAGGGTAACTGTTACCGCACTAGCTGATGCAAAAGTCATCCACCCGTTTCGACTAAGACTTTTTGCTCCTTCTCGTAAGTGGCGACCGAATGTTCTAGCCTTCATATCCGTAATCACCTCTTACTTCGTCACGCACAACTTTTCCATTTTCAATAGCAATTACTCGTTTACGAATTGCATTTACAATTTCACGATTGTGAGTTGCCATTAAAATCGTTGTGCCACTTTTATTAATTTCTTCAAAAATGTCCATGATCTCCCAAGAAGTTTCAGGGTCTAGGTTCCCTGTCGGCTCATCTGCAATGACCACTTTTGGTTTATTTACAATAGAACGCGCGATTGATACACGCTGCTGCTCTCCACCAGATAGTTCATCGGGGAACGCTCGCATTTTATTTTTCAGCTTTACAAGATCAAGCACTTCCATTACGCGCTTTTTAATTTCCTCTGGGTGCTGCTCAATCACTTCTAAAGCAAACGCCACATTTTCATATACCGTTAGCTTTGGTAGAAGCTTAAAGTCTTGGAAGACTACCCCAATATTACGACGGAAAATTGGTACCTTGTGACTTTTAATTTTGGCTACGTTTGAGCCATTGACAATGATATCGCCCGTAGAAGGTTTCTCCTCGCGATACATCATTTTAATAAATGTAGATTTACCCGCTCCGCTTGGTCCTACGATATAAGCAAACTCACCTTGATTAATCTTGATGCTAATCCCATTGATTGCTTTCACACCGTTCGGATACGTTTTATAAACATTTTGCATTTCAATCATCAGTTATCACCTAATCAAGTGTGTTATTTTCATTCCCCGTCTTTCGACAAAGAATTACAAAAAAATCAAAAAAAAACGACTCATTTCAGTTGCTTTCTCATTATAACATCACTTTTCGAGAATTTAAGCCCTAAAAATATTACATTTTTATTTCAAATATGACATTAGTCGGATTCATACACCTTCCTATATCCCCCTAAAAAGGAGTTTGCTCTCAAATAAATTTAGAAAAACAGCAGGACTATCCTCGTCTATATTTTGTAAAAAAATAAAACGAGAAGCTTTTTTGCTCCTCGTTTTGCATCATTTCTTTTCGGCTAACCACTCGGCAATTTTGCTCGCTTCCTCTTCGTTCACCAAGCCTTTTGGCATGCTTCCTTTCCCATTATTGATAATGTCTTCAATTTCTTCTTGTGAATATTTCGCACCAGTCTTCTGAAGGTTTGGTCCTCTTGCACCTTCAAGGTTTTGGCCATGACAGCCCGAACAGTTTTGTTGGTAAAGCTCTTCCCCACTTGCTTCAGAAGCTGTTTCAGAAGACTCATTCCCTCCACCGCACGCTGCCAATGTAAAAGATGCTCCTGCAATGATTGCTAATGCTAATTTCTTCATGGCTATTCCCCCTCATTCCATAATAAAATTAACCATTTTGTGAAGTTTTTCACTCTATTATAACCTACTTATGAACGTTTAAAACCCTCTCCTAGTACCTCTGAAGCGTCTGCAACAATGACAAATGCAGATGGGTCAATTGCTTTAACCGTTTGTTTCAATTTTGTGAATTCTGTTTGTTCAACTACAACCATTAAAATTGGTCGCTCTTCATCCGTATACCCCCCGTAGGCTGACAAACGCGTCACCCCCCGGTCAATTGTATGTAAAATTTCATGGCGCACTTCTTTTTCTTTATTGGTAATGATGAGCGCCATTTTTGAGCGCCCGACGCCTACTTGGACAAGGTCAATGGTTTTACTTGTGACATAAAGGCCGATTAGCGCATATAGCCCTCGTTCTAGATCAAATACGAAAGCAGCCGCAATCACAATGAGCCCATCAATTAAAGCTACACAAATACCGAGCGATAACGATGTATACTTATGAATAATTTGCGCAGCTAAATCCGTGCCTCCAGTGGATGCGTGTCCTCGAAACACCAGACCTAACCCAACACCCACACCAATTCCACCAAACAACGCTCCAAGAAGCGGATCAGTTGTAGCTGGCTCAATATCGCTTGTTAATAAGACAACAAACGGTAAAAAAACCGTACCAATTAAGGTTTTGGCTCCAAATTGCCAACCAAGTAGCAACGCTCCTAAAAGAAAAAGCGGTACGTTAAAAGCCCACTGAACATAGGCTGGAGACCAATTAAATAATGCATTTAAAATTGTGCTGATACCGCTTACACCACCAGATGCAATACGGTTAGGAAGTAGGAATATATTAAAGGCTATCGCGACGATACTTGCTCCAACCATGACATAAACAATTTGCAGCAGTCGGTCGGATACAGAAAATACGTCTCGTTTCAATCTTTTCATGATAGTCACCTCAGTTAACGACTTTTACCATAGCGTATGTAACTTTTAAGCAACTCATGCTGTCAGAAAAAAACCCTGGTTCCACGCTTGCGCGAAAATCCAGGGGTAGCTATCACTCTTAAATATGTGAACGTAAGTAGGCATCAATAAATAAATCAATGTCTCCGTCCATTACGCTTTGTGTATTTCCGATTTCAGTATTTGTACGGTGGTCTTTTACGAGAGAATATGGGTGGAATACATAAGAACGAATCTGACTTCCCCAACCGATATCCTTTTGCTCACCGCGAATTTCGGCTAGCTGTTCTTGCTGCTTTTCAATCTCTAGCTGATAAAGCTTCGATTTTAACATTTTCATCGCTTGCTCACGGTTTTTGATCTGTGAACGCTCTGTTTGACAAGAAACAACTACGTTAGTTGGTAGATGGGTAATACGAACAGCTGAATCGGTCGTATTAATATGCTGACCACCCGCACCACTTGCACGGTACGTATCTACTTTTAAATCCTCTGTACGAATATCAATATTGATTTCATCGTTAAACTCAGGCATGACGTCACATGATACGAACGATGTATGACGACGACCAGATGAATCAAACGGCGAAATACGTACAAGACGGTGTACGCCCTTTTCTGCTTTTAAATAGCCATATGCATTATGACCTTTAATTAGTAACGTAACGCTCTTAATTCCAGCTTCGTCTCCAGGAAGATAGTCTAACGTCTCAACCTTAAAGCCTTTTTTCTCTGCCCAGCGCGTGTACATACGCAGTAGCATTGAGCCCCAGTCTTGAGATTCCGTTCCGCCTGCACCCGGGTGAAGCTCTAGAATGGCGTTGTTCTTATCGTAAGGCTCACTTAATAAGAGCTGTAGCTCAAATTCATTCATACCTGACGTTAACTGTTTTAATTCGTCAACTAGCTCGGTAGCTAAATCTTCATCGTATTCTTCTTTTACAAGCTCATACGATACTTGTAAATTTTCATACGTTTCATCTAAGTGATTAAACTGATTTACAGCATCCTTTAAGCCGTTTGCTTCATTGATAACTGTTTGTGCTGCTTGCTGATCATCCCAAAAGCTTGGATCAGCCATTCTTTCATCTAGCTCATCGATACGAGCTTGCTTGTTATCGAGGTCAAAGAGACCCCCTAAAGTCCGCTAATCGCTTAGCTGTTTTCTCTAACTCTTGCTTAATTTCTACTAAATCCATCGTTCAAACACCTCTATCTTATTTTTGACACACAGTTTGTCGCTAAACCAATAATGCTTCCTTACTTTTATGCTTCTTTTCCGCAGCAGTTTTTATACTTCTTACCGCTTCCGCAAATGCATGTATCGTTACGACCTACATCAACTGCGTTGACTTTTGGCTTTTTTTTCGCAGGTGCATCCCCTTCTTTTGGATGCACAGCAGCTTGTCCTTTCGCTACTTCTTGACGTTCAAGGTTGTTGTTAATCTCTGCTTTCATCATATACTTCGTCACTTCTTCTTCAATTGTGGCAATCATGTTTTCAAACATCGCAAAGCCTTCCATTTGATACTCGCGAAGTGGGTCTGTTTGACCGTATGCACGAAGGTGAATACCTTGACGTAACTGATCCATCGCATCGATATGGTCCATCCATTTTGAATCAACCGCGCGAAGAACAACAACTTTTTCAAACTCACGCATTTGTTCTGGCTCAAGCTGGTCTTCTTTTTCGTTGTAGCGCGCTTTTGCATAATCAACAAGCATTTCTACAATTTCTTCAGGCTCTTTACGGCGCAACATTTCTTCCGTGATTTGCCCTTCATCTAGAATATTAGCATTTACATAATCAACAATACCTTGTAAATTCCAATCTTCTTCTAACTCATCGCTTGGCGTGTACGTAGCGACAACTCTTTCAACCGTTGATTGGATCATGCGCTCTACAATATCACGCAGATTTTCTGAATCCAACACTTCAAAGCGCTGCTTGTAGATTACTTCACGCTGCTGACGTAATACATCATCATATTGAAGCAATTGTTTACGCGCATCGAAGTTGTTACCTTCTACTCGTTTTTGCGCAGATTCAACGGCTCTTGTCACGATTTTACTTTGAATTGGCTGTGAATCGTCCATACCAAGGCGATCCATCATGGACATCATGTTATCAGAGCCAAAGCGACGCATCAGCTCATCTTCCATTGAAAGATAAAATTGAGAAACCCCCGGGTCTCCTTGACGACCAGCACGACCACGCAGCTGGTTATCGATACGGCGTGATTCATGACGTTCTGTACCGATTACGGCTAAACCGCCTGCTTCAATAACACCTTCGCCTAACTTAATATCTGTTCCACGTCCAGCCATGTTTGTTGCGATTGTCACCGCGCCTTTTTGACCAGCGTTTTCGATAATATCAGCTTCACGCTCATGCTGCTTTGCATTTAAAACGTGGTGCTTGATACCTTTTTTCTTTAATAATGAAGACAATAGTTCAGACGTTTCAATCGCTACTGTACCAACAAGCACAGGCTGTCCATTCGCATGGCGCTCAGCGATATCTTCGACAACGGCTTTGAACTTGCCTTCCATCGTTTTATAAATTAAGTCTGCTTTGTCATCACGAGCAATGTCTTTATTCGTTGGAATTACAACTACCTGCATGTTATAGATGTTTCGGAATTCTTCTTCTTCCGTTTTCGCTGTCCCCGTCATACCCGCTAGCTTTTCATACATACGGAAGTAGTTTTGAAACGTGATTGTTGCAAGCGTCATGCTTTCGTTTTGAATGTCGACATTTTCTTTTGCTTCAATTGCTTGGTGAAGCCCATCGCTAAAGCGACGACCTTTCATTAAACGACCTGTAAACTGATCGACGATTACGACTTTCCCGTCTTCTACCACATAGTCAACGTCATTTTGCATCGTTACGTGTGCTTTTAACGCTTGGTTAATATGGTGGTTTAAGGCTACATGCGAGATATCGAACAGGTTTTCAATACCAAACGCTTTTTCAGCCTTAGACATTCCGTCCTCAGTTAACTGAACACTTTTGGTCTTCACATCAAACGTATAGTCCGTTTCTTTATCAAGCGTGCGAACGAATGCATTAGCTTGAATATAAAGAGCCGTTGACTTTTGAGCAGTTCCAGAGATAATCAACGGTGTACGCGCTTCGTCAATCAAAATGGAGTCAACTTCATCGATTACAGCAAAATGAAGGGGACGTTGTACCATTTGTTCTTTATAAAGCACCATGTTATCACGTAAATAATCGAATCCTAGTTCGTTATTTGTTGTATACGTAATGTCAGCAGCGTACGCTTCCTGCTTTTCATCCTTTGTTAAGCTGTTTAAATTCAAGCCAACCGTTAAGCCTAAAAACTCATAAAGACGCCCCATTTCAGTTGCATCACGGCTTGCTAAATATTCATTGACCGTTACAACGTGCACGCCTTTTCCAGTAATGGCATTTAAATAAACAGGCATAGTTGCAGTTAACGTTTTACCTTCCCCTGTTTTCATCTCAGAGATATTCCCCTCATGTAAGGAGATACCACCCATTAGCTGCACTTTATAAGGATACATGCCTAACACACGCTTTGCCGCTTCACGTACAACTGCAAAAGCTTCTGTCAGCATATCGTCTACAGATTCACCATTTTGATAACGTTCTTTAAAGTCTACTGTTTTCTCACGAAGCTGATCATCTGTCAGCGATGCCATATCAGGACCCAACGCATCAATCTGTTCAGCCATTCGTTCTAAACGACCGATTTGGCGTTGATTTCCGTCAAACACTTTTTTAAATAATCCAAGCATATTAAACGCTCCTCTATTTATAATCAATACATCTTGTACTTGTTATTTCCTTATTATAAAACATTCTGAATAAAATTGTAACATCAGGGCTAGACAAGTAGCAACTTATACCCATTATTACTCAACTGATGATTTGATAAATACTGCCTAGAACGAACAGGATAAGCAACGTAAACTAGACATCATTAAAAAAGACAGCGAGTAAAGCTCGCTGCCTTAGAAATTACTGTATTTAGTTTGGCTCAATCAGGCCATATCGCCCATCTTTTCGACGATAAACGACATTGGTTGTATTTGTGTCGGCATTTGTGAAGACAAAGAAGCTATGACCAAGCATATTCATCTGTAAAATTGCTTCTTCACTATCCATTGGTTTTAAGTTAAATCGTTTTGTACGGACAAGCTCTAGCTCTTCTTCATCCGTTTCAGCTGCAACGGCAACGCTTGGGTCACCTTCTAACGCAGCGAATAGGTATTTTTCAGCACCTTTTTCACGCATTTTACGGTTCACTTTCGTTTTATGCTTGCGAATTTGGCGCTCAAGTTTATCAAGGACAAGGTCGACTGCGGCATATAAATCTGTATGCGTCTCTTCAGCACGTAATACAAGATCAGTCATTGGAATTGTAACTTCTATTTTTTGGTCGTTGTTGTATACTTTTAAGTTTACATTTACATCAGCATTAGGTGTACCATCGAAATAGCGCTCTAACTTGCTGAGCTTTTTCTCTACATATTCCCTGATTGCTGGAGTTACCTCAATGTTTTCGCCACGAATGTTGTACATCATATTCGAACTCCTCCTTTAATCATTGCTATACCTCTATATTTCTACAATACCCGACACTTTCCCTTCCTAAACCTATATTTTTTTGAAAATTCAGCGAACAAATTTTCAAATTTAAGAAAGTGTATGTTAGAACTAAAAAAAAAGACCTTCTTCTTCTAAAGAGAAGTCTTTTTTTTTCGAATTTTTACGTCTTCTATTCAGTTTCGCTTATCGTAAAAACTCCCATCGAATGTTTCATTTCCATACGGGTTAACATAACGATTAACATGCTGTTTTTTGGCCTTTGTTTTTTGAAGGTCCTCTTCAACACTTTTTTTCCATTTTAACAATGTTGAATCAATGATGGCATTCATGCTAACGATGATGTTCCCTCTCGAATCATTCTTGCTTTCTTTTGACTGAACAAGCTCGTCAATATACTGACTGCGCTCTTGAAGCAAGCCTTCCACTTTCGCAATCATATTCTCACGTTCTTCTGCAAGAAGCGGCTTTTGGACAAGGCCATAGAGCTCAGCCGTCAGTTCATATACGGAGTCGAGAGGCGTCACGCTTGTCCACCTGAACCATGGGTTTGCTTACGATTCATTTGAATAACCTGCTTCCACGTATCGCGAAACTCAACGGCATATCCCTCTACTTCGTCGAGGAGTTCTACGCGATTTTGAACATTGGCTTCAATTAAGCGCTGATTCATATAGTCATACATCGCCATCATTTCTTTTCCAACAGCAGCGCTTGTATCTAAAGTAACCATTAGCTCTTGAATAATCTTTTGTGCTTTAAGTAAGTTTTCGTTTTTCGCTTCAATATTGTGTTGTTCAAACCCAATACGGGCCATTTTAATAAATTTAATGCATCCGTTGTAAAGCATCAGCGTAAGTTCACCAGGTGAAGCGGTTTGAACTGCCCCTTGTTGATACGCTTGATAAGGATTTGCTGCCATTTCCTTCACTCCTTCTCGTACTCTTTCTTCATTGTATTGCTATGTTTAAGCGAAATATTGCGATAGCTGCATGCTTTGTGCGTTTGAGTTTTGAATAGCTTTTTCCATTGCTGTAAATTGGCGCCAATAGCGGTCTTCTACCTGCACAAGACGACTTTCAAATCGACTAATTTGATCATCCATGTCACGTAAATTACGACCGAGCACAAACTGCGTATTCGTCCACGTTGAGCGGCCTGCACGCTGCTCAATTTTAGATACCGTATCCGCAACGGATTCACGAAGTCTGCGGACAATCCCTTTTTCACTTGTCGTTTCGCCATTTTTTGAAAATAAATCCATCACGGACTGCGGATCTTTCTCAAGTGCTTGTTTTAACTTTGTCTCGTTAATAACAAGCTTTCCACGGTCCATATAATTCGTACTAGTCGTAATTCCAATATCCGTTAGCTGCTTGAATTCACCGGTGATGCCTGAAACAGCTGAATACCAGTTAGAACGCATTTGATTTAGTCCACTTGAAAGAATTGAATCGTTTTTTAACAAGCCGCTCTTGGCTTTTTCTTCCCACTGCTCCGCTTGTTTATCTGTTAAGCTTTCACGCTGAGCATCGGTCAAAGGACTGTAATCGCGGTAACGCTCTTCCGTAGTTTTGCCATTGAGTGTAGCGATGAGTTCATTGTACTTCGTCACAAAATCTTTAATCGATTCAACCGCTTTATCTGTGTTGTTGCTAACATTTACGCGCACAGGGGCCGTAAAGTTATCTTGAAGCGTAAAGCTCACGCCGCTGACTGTGAACGTATTGGACTTTCTCGTTGTTTGTAAGCCGTTGATTTCAAACGTTGCGTCAGTTCCGCTTTGTTCATTCGTTTGATCCAACTTTAGCGTCTGCGTTAAAAAAGCACCTTCCAATTTCATTTGTGGACCCGTACCGCTTGCATCTGTTAAACTCCCGGTATCTTTACGCGTGAACATAATTTTATCTGTGCCCGAATCGTAAAATGCAGAAATCCCGACCTTGGAATTGTTAATCGTAGAAATAACGTCATTTAATGACTTCGTACCATCAAACTCGAAGTTCATTTTCCCATTCTTTTGATCATCTTCAATCGCTTTTCCATTTTCATCATAGGTTGTAATGGCAAATGATACGTAGTTTTGTTCATAATCAAACCCTTGTACCGTGCTATCTTTTACAAGTTGCGTACCAAACGTCATTTCGCCCGTTGCTGTATCAATAAACACTTCGTTTGCACCTAGGTCTGTGGCATTGTCTGTGCGTATCGTATAAGAAGCGTCGTTGCCGTCTTTATCTGTCACAACAATCGATCCTGGCAAACTTGAAGCATCAATTGCTCCTTTTCCTAACGAAACCTTCGTCGTGTCACTGGCTACCGTAATCGCGCTTTGATTGATCGTTTTAGTCTGCCACGTTAGCCCACCTGAAAACGCACTTTGCTGAGACCATAAGCTTTTTGATGGATCAATTTTTGTTGTTCCTGAAACTGCCCCGCTAATATTTTTAGCAGCCGTCGCCATCGTTACGTTTGATAACGTATATGACGCGTTACCTGCTGACGTTGTTGCAGTAGCCGTTACTTTCGATTCATCTGCTGAAGATGAGCTTTTCACCATATATGTTGACTGGAGCGTCATGTTAAAAGCCGAATCACGAAATTCCGTTAGCAATCGGTTCATTTCGCGATACTGGTCACGCTGCCATTCTGTTGTTTGCTTTTTTTGCTTTATTTTATCCAGCGGCATACGCTCCGCTTTCATTAAATCACTTACAATTTGGTCAATATCCATTCCACTTGCTAATCCACCAATACGAACCATTCTTTCACCGCCAATTACATTTTTTGATCAAAGATTAATCCCGTCAGCCGCTCCATCTCGGCATGCATATCTAAAAGCTTTTCGGGAGGTACCTCTCGAATCACCTCATTCGTATCCGCATTTACAACCTGAGCGAAATACGTATGAGACTTTTCATGAAGTTGAAAACGTACCGAAACAAACGTAGGTGCGAGCTTTTGATTAATCTCTTCCACCGCTTTTTCAAGCTGTGCAATGATTACTTCATTACTGCTTTTCGGCGCTTTTGACTCTGTTTCTAGCTGATTTTTTTCTTTTGATTGCTGAACGCTGGCATAGCTTAACACACTTGAATGAAGCGTTTTAGCTGAAAATGATGTCCCCTCCATCACAGCCACCCCTTAAAAAACACTCTTTTTTATTGTTATCGGAAACATTTATTTATTGTTTATAGGTAGTTCGCAGTACTTTTCCTCTTTAAAAACATGATTTCACATGAGATAAGGCTTGCTTTCTTAACAGGGATGAAGGTCACGAGCGCTACCTTTGTTATCCATTAATCTGTTTTATTTTCCTATTTCTTTAAATCTAGGCCTTTATTGGGGGCTTTTCGTGCTACAATGCTGTTAAAATTCCACATTGCCAAGATCCTCTATAAAGGAGCTACTCAGCCATGAAAAAAACGATCATTCCTTTTCTACTTGCCGGGATGCTCACAGCCTTTGCCGTTATTCATACAAACGAAAAAGCAATTAAAGAAACCGACTCGTATTCTACCATTCAAGCAAAAATCGAAACCTATGCAAAAAAAGAAGAACCAAGCTTGTCCATTCAAGAAATACAAAAAGACGAAACCATCAACGGAGAAAAGCGCATCATTTTGTTCACCACAACCGATAAGCAAATTGGCTGTGCCATTCTGCAAAAAAACTACTTGAACCGCTATCAGATTGAATACATCTCTACCCAAGAACCCGCTCAAATCGAAGACAAATCGGCTTTATCGTCTATTTATGCATAAGCAAGAGTTTGGGATATAACAAACTGACTGCTTCTAAGAGACAAACAATAGCCGCTCCCATCTCTTTGGTTTGCCTGAACACGTTCGTTCCATTGCGCTACGGCCACTCGCTTTCCGCGGGGAGGAGTCGAGTGCCTTTCTCTCCATTCCATTCCGTCTCCAAACTGGGTTTGCCCAATCACAAAAAAGCCTGAACAACTAAGAGTTGCGAGCTCTCAATCGTTCAGGCTTATCGTTGGCTGAAATACTTCTGTCTCAGCCTTTTTCATAAAAAAAGACCTTCTCACGGGAGAAGATCAATAAAAAAGGGGATAGGGGAATACCTTGATATTAGTATGGGCTGGATTCGTATTGTTTATACTCTACATATGAAAATATAAATTTATTTTCTAAGATCAATGTTTCCACCAAGATGAGGCTGAGCAGCATGCTGAATGACTTTTACATCAGCTGAGCTTAAAAGCTCTTGAATAGTTTCACCCTGCTGTTCTGCGTTACCCATCGCCATTTTCATTACGGACAGAGAAGCTTGATGCTGAGTATTAGATTTGCTTAGGGCTATTGAAAGTTTTGCTACGTCCATCGGAATGCTCCTTTCATCATAAAAAAGACTCTAGTATCAATCTCAATCAGACTTTTGATTACCTAAATTAGCGTCAGTAGTGCCAAATCATTAACACCATGACCTATATCAAAAGTAAAAGAGTTTGGGACATAACAAAATGATTGCTTCTAAAAGACGAACACTAGCTGTTCCCAGCTCTTTGATTTGTCTCAACACGTTCGTTCCATTGCGCTACGGTCACTCGCTTTCCGCGGGGAGGAACCTGAGCTTCCTCGCTGCGCTGCGGGATCTCAGTTTTCCCTCTCTTTCCCGCAGGAGTCGAGTGTCCTACGCTCCATTCCACCCTGTTTCCAACATTGTTTTTCACAATCAACCAAAAAACCTGAACGATTAAAAGTTATAAACTCTCAATCGTTCAGGTATAGTAGAGGCTGAACCACTTATGTCTCAGTCTCTTTTAAATAATCTAAAATTAACGAAGAAGTTGTAGAACTCCTTGTGGTTGTTGGTTCGCTTGCTTTGCGACTGTATCTTTCGATTACAGAATAGACTATATCTTCATCCATGTTTTTCATGGAGCTGGGCGCTTCGAACAGCTTTTGCTGCCCTACGAGATTCATAGTCATAGCTTTCGCCTTAGACCGTTTTCTCTAGTCGTTGGACCTTCTCCAGAGTTTCCTCACAGGAGCTTGGCTGCTGATTATCCATTGTTTCATCTTCATCATTTTCAAACCATCACGCCGACCGTTTCCAGTTACGTTGTGGTTGATAAAGCTTTAGGAAGTTCCAGCAATTCACCCAGTAATACTTTTATCCGTTACCAGATAAAACGCCCTTCAATCGTTATCTCAGGAGTTGTAATACACCTTGAGGCATTTGATTGGATTGAGCCAACATTGCTTGTGCTGCTTGAGAAAGAATAGAATTCTTCGTTTGGTTCATCATTTCTTTCGCCATGTCTACGTCACGGATACGAGATTCCGCAGCAGTTAAGTTTTCAGAAGACGTGTTCAAGTTGTTAATAGTATGGTCTAAACGGTTTTGGTATGCACCTAAACGAGAGCGTTCTGCAGATACCATTTCAATAGCGTTATCAATAACCTTCACTGCAGCCGTTGCTTTATCATGGTCACTAATATCTAGACCATATTCCGCTGCACCAGAGTTATCAGTTAATGCTTCTCCACCAGCACTACTGTCCGTGAAGACAGCATTATTTGTTTTAGCATCATCTGTAATTAACACACCATTCTTAGTATAACCAGTATTACCAGAATCATCTACAGTCGTACTTAAGGTTGCAGAACCAGCAGAATCACCAGATAATCCTAACGCTTTCGACCTCATATCAAACATTTTAATCTCGAAGCTCTGTTCAGCATTAGCTCCAATTTGGAGTTTAATAGTAGTTGATTCTTTAGAACCATCAATTAATTTTTGTGTATTAAATTCCGTATTATTTCCAATACGATTAATTTCACCTGTTAATTGATTAATTTCTTTTTGAATTTCCCCACGGTCAGTTCCGGTATTTGTATCGTTGGCTGCTTGGTTTGCTAATTCACGCATACGTTGAAGAATATCGTGCGTTTCATTTAAAGCTCCCTCGGCAGTTTGTAGCAGCGAAATACCATCCTGACTGTTTTTTGCTGCCATATCCAATCCACGGATTTGTCCACGCATCTTCTCGGAGATAGCAAGACCTGCCGCATCATCTCCAGCTTTGTTAATACGCATACCTGAAGATAATTTTTCCATTGATTTAGATTGATTTGTTGATGCAGTATTCAACTGACGATAAGTATTCAACGCCGCAATATTATGATTAATTCTCATTTTCATTTCCTCCTTGAATATGTTTTTGCCCACGTCCGTGTGAGCTTGTTTTAACTCCCTGCCAATCGGCCGCCTGGCAGTTTGTCTTTACAAGAATGATATCGTCTTTTTTTTTGGATTGTTTAGCGGTTTCTTTACTTTTTTCAAAAGAAAAACCAAGACGGTTTAGGGCCTTGGTTTGGTGTCATTTATTGTTTGTAAGATGTCCATCATATTGGCTACCGGCTTGGATGCCTGGTGATTTTCCAGCTGTATTTCTTCATAGATTTCTTGGCGATGGACTTCAACGTCACGCGGGGCCTTGATGCCGAGCTTGACTTGGTCACCGCTAATAGAGAGAACGGTCACTTCAATGTCTTCACCGATTTTGATTGTTTCGTTCGTTTTACGCGTTAGGACTAGCATGGTCGTTCCCTCCTTAGTTGTTTACGGGTTGAAACAGCGCGTGCTTGGTTTGGTAGGCTTCGTTGTTTAAGATAACTTGCTTGGCTTGATTGTTTTTTGTATTAATAACAATTGGCGCCTGCAGATTTGCCGTAATTTTAGTAACGTCGTCATGCATTGTTAAAATAACGTATACAGCAGCGTCACTTCCGCTTTCCAGCTGAAGCTGCTTGACTGTTGTCTCATCTAATTTAAAGTCATAATCTGGGAAGAATTGAAACGGCTCGGTCATCACGAACGCAACTTCCTGCGTGTTCGTAGACTGTAACACGTGGAACATATCAGCGTTTGGAAGTGGCAAGACCACAAATTGCGTTTCGTGTGGAAACCCAGGAAGACCTTTTTCAAGTGTTAATGAGGGTTGTTCAATTTGAACATCACCGTGATAAGCTGTTTTAAGCATGAGCTACACCTCTTGTTTAATTGTTGAGATTGATAGTGTTTCAGGTACATAGTTTATTTTGACACTAAACGGACTTGGAATAAAGGTTATGTTGCTTGGATAGATGGGCTTTTCGCTGTTGCGCTTGGCTTGATTAGCGAGTGGGTTACCACCCTGTTCAATTTTCATTAACTCTTTTCCTTCTTGGACTGCTTTTGTGATAGATTCCATCACCGCTTGTTTACCTTCATTCGCTTCTTCGTCCATGCTTTTTAAAATTGATTGCAGGTTCATTTCTTCCCACGCCTTAGTTTGGTCAATAGTAAGCCGCGACGGTGTCTTTTCGACAATGACCTGGACTTTTTCTGTCGAAACGTCGACTGGCTGCGGCTGAATGATGGGTGGCATGGCGTAAGAGGCCTGTATGGCACTAACTTGCATCAGCATTCCTCCTAAAAAAACCCCTTCAAAGAAGGAGTTTTGGTTTAGCGTAAAAAGTCAAGAAGCGTTGGCTGAATTAGTTTGGCACCAACCGATAAGGAAGCACGGTGCACGCTTTCTTGAATGGTTAAGTCCGTAATAACTTTCTCAATATCAGCATCTTCGTTATCTGAAATCATGCGGCTAGCAGTAATTTCTTGAGAAGCAATGCGATTTTCAATGAGCTCCAGGCGATTGTTTCTCGCACCGAGCTCTGAGCGCTCTGCTGATAGAGTTGATAAATAGTCATTAACTTGTGTTGATAATTGTTGAAGCGATTCAACATCGTTGTTTTCAAAACCCGCTTGAATACTATCGATGAAATCAAACGATTCTTGCGAAAAGATACGGTCAGCATTAATATTGACGCGTAGGCTGACGCCTTTTGATACTTCAACTGAAAACGGATCAGCATTAATTTGGGAAGCAATCGAGCCATCCGCATTTTGAGTAACGGGCGCGTTTCCTACGTTCACGCCGTTAAAGATATATCTTCCCGCTACTTGCGTATTGGCTACCTGCATAAAATCAAGCTTCAGCTGTTCAATTTCACGGGCAATTGCTTGGCGATCTTGTCCGTCGTTCGTACCGTTTGTTCCTTGTACCATAAGCTCTTTGGCACGTTGAAAAATGGAGTTAACCTGTTCAAGCCCCGCTTCAGAGTTATCAAACCACGAATAGGCTTCGGTTAAATTTCGTTTGTATTGATCAATTTCAGATAGGTTAGACCTGTATGCCATCCCCTTTGTAGCGATAACAGGATCATCTGATGGACGCGTAATTTTCTTACCCGTTGACAGCTGATTTTGCAAGGTTTGGAGCTGAGTATAACTGCTGTTAATATGTCGTAATGAGTTGGCCGCTAGCATGCTTTGTGTAATTCGCATCGTTATCTACCACCCGTTCCTAATCCGTTAATAATGCGATCTAACATCTCATCAATCATTGTCACCATGCGGGCACTTGCATTATAAGCGTGCTGGAATTGAATCATATTGCTCATTTCTTCATCGATTGAAACGGAGCTCGTCGATTGTTTTCGTTGCTCCACGGCTTGTTGAAGCGTTTCTGAGTTTCCTTTTAAGCGGTTTGCCTGCTGGCCGTTAACGGCCATTTGGCCAATAAGAGACTGGTAATATTCTTTCATGGATACAGTTTGATCGTCAGTAAGCTGAATAAGAACGCTATCACGGAAGTTAGCGAGCGCTAGCGCATTGCTTCCATCTCCTTTACGATCTCCTTCTATTTCTGACTGAGAAGCAGCAGCTATGTTGTTGGTACTTTGAATAATTTCATTTGATAGCGTAATGCTTTTCGCATTGCCTTTTCCCTCCGTAATTGGATTAAAGAAAGATACACCCGTTTGGCCATCTAACGTTACGCCTTGTTCGTGCTGGCTGTTAAACCAATTCACAAACTCAAAGGCCATTTTATCAAGAGACGCTAGCATGTCAGAATATACACCTTTTGTTTGGCCATTTTCGTCTACGTAACCTGCTGATTCAATCAATCCTTTAAGCTTACCTTGTGAAAGGTTGGCTGGCGAAAGCGTTTGGCCACCTACACGAACATCCGTTACGCTTCCGTCCGTATCGTTTATCGTAAACGCTGCAGCTTGACGAGTTTGGCCATTTACTAACGTAACAGGACCGTTTGCGGTTTGCATCGTAACCGTCACGGTTCCTTCGGCTACGGGCAGGCTGTTACCGCTTGTTTGATCATACTGTATGTCAAATTCTACAAACTGTGAAAGTTCGTCTAGTAAGCGGTCACGCTCATCATATAAATCATTTGGCAAATAGCCGTGCACTTCAATATCATTAATTTGTTTATTAACGTTATTGATTTGCTCAAGAACCGAGTTCATTTGCTTGACGGTTACATCAATTTCAGATTGTAAATCACCTTGAATGACTTCGAGCGATGTGGATAGATACGTAAATGTATCGGCAATTGCATTTGCTCTCTCACGTGCAACAGAGCGAGCACCGGCATTTGATGGATTTGCAGCAACGTCTTGAAGTGCTTCGAAAAATTGATCAAATGTTGCTGACAATCCGTCTTCAGATGGCTCATTTAGAATCTCTTCCATTTTGTCAATGGCTGCCGATTTGGCATTCCAATAGCCTACCTTAACTGTTTCTCCTCTGTACTGTACATCAAGGAACTGATCGCGCACACGCTCAATCGTTTTGGCATCCACTCCCGTACCAAGTTGACCCGTCACTCCTGGACGGTTCATTCCCGGTGTTGGGTAAGGCGTACTCGCTTCAAACGTAACACGCTGACGAGTATAGCCTGGCGTGTTAGCATTGGCGATATTTTGCCCCACTGTGTATAGTGCTGACTGCTGCGCATCCATGCCTCTCTTTGCAACTTGCAGCCCATGAAAAGTTGAAATCATTACATTCTCTCCTTCATTCTCTACGCTTTTGACTGAAAGGTAGATGCTTGTGTAAGTGATGGTACATCGTTTTCTGCTTTTGTATAATTATATGAATCTGCTTGTTGAGATGAGGTTAATAAGTCAAGCTCAAGATTAATGAGCTGCAGAGATTGTGTTAGCAGTTGTTGATTTAACTCATTTTTCCTCTGAATGCTTTCAATAAGTTCAATGAGCTGGCTTTGAAGTGGTTGAAGGGTAATGGCCTGTTCAATCTGTGCGATATTTTCCATGAGCAACATGCGCTGTTTTTCCAAAGCTTCTATCGCCGCAACGTGCGTCTGCTCATCTTTAAGCACATGGGTTAACTCTTTGATATTTTGGCTGATGATAATTGCCTTTTTCTTGTCTGTTAAAGCTAATAAGCTCTTATGCAATGCGATTTGCTTCGTTAAAATTTCAGTCAGTTTCCCGCTATTCAATTTTTGTCATTCCCTTTATTTTTTATAAAAGTTGATAAGCCCTTTCGCCACTTCTTCTGCGTTAACTTTATATGTCCCATTTTCAATCTGCTGCTTTAACTGTTCAATCTTTGCTGAGCGCTCTGTGGCATTTGTACTCATTTGCTGAAGCTCTTTCGCTTCTTTTGAAATTTGCACATCATCTCGTTTTCCTGTTTGCTGAGCTTTTTCCATTTTTTCAGCTGCCTTTTGATATGGATTTATTCTGCTAGAATGAGTTGAATTTATCTTCATCTTTGGTCACCTCTTTAAAGTTTGTATCCGCTATCTATCTACTCATTATATCGGAGCTTTGAATTAAACATTTAGCAACTCGCTCAAAGTTGAGACTAAATGCACAAACACGCTAAAAAGCTTCAAAATAAGTGCGATTTTGTACCCAAACTAAAAAGGTCTTAAGAACCATTACCTTCACCAAAAAAAGATAACCAGTTCTTTATGTCTAGATTATTTATCTTTCAAACGATAAGTTGATAATCGATCCTGTCGTTCATTTTGACATTTTGTTTCTATTTCGTGCTTTGCTAGGTCGTTTTTCAACTGCTGAGCGCAGCTATGACAAAGCTTTCCCTCTCTAATACTTTGACCACATTCTAGGCAAGGGTATCCTAGGTTTGGAAATTTAGCTACCAGCAACCTTCCCTGCTGAATGAACTGCTGAATGCGCAGGTCGGGTACGTTCGTTTTTTTAACGACTTCATACATGGTTGCAGTTCGATTTTCTCGCTTTCGTAAAAAGGTAACCACGCGCTCATACTGGCCTTCTTCTTCCTGATAACAACTCGGGCAAATGTTGCGCGCTCCGCTTTGAACAAATAAGCTTCCACAACGTAAACAATTCGTTAACATGCTCCTTTTCCCTTTCTCTTCTCATTTCCTTTTGTATCGGCTGAACCGCTTATTTTTTCAACGGTAAATTGTAAAAGAATAGATTGCTGCCGCCACATCTTTTAGACAAAGCGCTGCTTCGTGTAGCGTAACGCCCGTTGTGTACAAATCATCGATTAAAATGACGTTTCTGTTTGTAACCAGCTCTGGATCCACAAGCTCGAACACCCTATGGTTTTGTAGCCTTTCTTCTCTCGTTTTCTTCGCTTGTTTCTCCGTATGCTTACGAGTAAGAGGGTAAGCTACTTCTGCCGGGAGTAAAGATGCCAACGCTTCCGCTTGATTAAACCCACGCTCATACATTCGCTCCTTGCTTAAAGGGATGGGAACCAGTACGGGGTTCTCAGGACTATATACCTTATAAAGCTGAGCGAAATCGTCAGTAAATATTTTATGAAGTTCGTAGTCACCTCGGTATTTAAACAAAGCCATTACCTCTTTTGCGAATTTATTATATTTATATAATGAACAGTTGCGAATTAAAGGTGATTTCTTTTTGTTCCATTGAACGCAGTCGATGCAATATTCACCCTCATAATAAGCTATAGGAAGCTCATTAAGCATTCTTCCACAACGTCTACAAAGTGGCTCTGAAAGCCCTTTAAAAGATGACTGGCACATTTCACACAGCCACTTTCTTTGCTGTGGAGAAATCAGAGATGAGAAGCTATGAGCGGGTTCGATTGATGCATGGCACAGTAAACACCATATCATATCTGAATTAGACCTTGTTTTTTTGCCATATCGTTCATATCTACCATATGCTTTTTCGCTTTTTTCATTTCAACCGTTTGCCCATAGTGAAAGAAGACCACGTCTCCTGTTGGAAAGTTTGCGCTTCTACCAACTCGGCCTGAAATTTGCACAAGTGCGCTTTCAGTGAAAATTTCATTTTCAGCACCTACTACAGCGACATCAATATTAGGGACAGTCACCCCTCGTTCTAAAATGGTTGTTGTAACCAAAATGGTATACTGCTGCTCACGAAATGCTTTTACCTTTTCTTTTCGCTCTTTATCTTCTGCGTGCACCCCAGCCACCCTTGGCGTTAGCTGTTGAATGAGTTCTACAACGGGCTGAACCCATTTGACCTTTGGTACAAACACAAAGCACTGCTTATCATCACACACTCGCTGCTTGATCCAGTTCAATACGGTAAAAGGTAACTTCTTTTTAACAAGCCTCTTCTGCCAGTTGCCACACCATACAAAACGAGGTATCGGAATGGGATAGCGGTGATAGCGAGCCGGTATTTTGACAGCTGCTAGCTTATTTTCTTTAACCTGTTGCTTAAGACTTTCACTGGGAGTTGCTGTTAAGTAAATAAGGGTTGATTCTGCTTTACGAGCTTTGTGGGCAGCATACTGCAACATTGGTTCTGCTGAATAAGGAAATGCATCTACTTCGTCAATGATCATGACGTCAAATGCTTCATAGTAACGCAAAAGCTGATGAGTAGTTGTGAGGATCAGAGAAGAGTGCTTCCCTTTATCAGCACTTCCGCCGTAAAGAGCCACTACTTCCAACTCTTGAAACGCTTGTTGAAGCCTTGGATGAAGCTCCAGGACTACGTCCGTTCTCGGCGTGGCGACGCATACCGATTTACCCAAAGCAAGCGCTTTTGAAATACCTTCAAAGAGAACTTCCGTTTTTCCAGCTCCACAAACGGCCCACACGAGCAGCTCTTGCTTTGAATGTACGGCTTCTACCATTTGGCTAGAAGCCGTTTGCTGAGCAGGAGAGAGCTTTCCTTTCCACGTAAGAGTTGGTGAAGAAACCTCACGTAAAGGAGGCCCTTTCCACGTGATAAGAGGCGTACATTCCGATACCCGCCCCATCCCAATGCAGGCACGGCAATACGTACATGTGCTGTAACAGCGACCACAGTGAAACGAAGCAAATAAGTGCTGCTGCTGATTTCCACAGCGCATGCAGGTCATCACGTCTTTTTTCACAATTGACTTTTGATAGTGGATATAGCCTTGTTCGTAATGTTCATGAAGAGTAGAAAAAGAAAATGAAGCTAGTTCATCAGGGAGTAGTTGCTTGCCAACGAGGAATTGCTGGAGGCTTGCATTAAATGAAAATGTAGGGTTAACAGCGGGTGTATGCCATTCAGGAAGCCGTGAAATGGCCTGCGCTTCCTGTGAACCATTCGGTACTAACTGATTGTCATGTAGGATAAATCGCAAAAACATCGCTCCTTTCATCCTAACTAGTACGAGATGAACTGACTAAATTCCTGCAATAAAAAAACCAAACTAACAAAAAGTTAGTTTGGCTTTATTCTTTATACCAACCAACACCGATGGCACCTTCTCCAAGATGGGTACCAATAACAGGTCCAAAGTATGAAAGACTCCACTCAATGTGAGGGTACTTTTCTTGCAGTTCTGCTTTAAATTCCGCTGCCTCTGAAGGACGATTCGCATGAATCACTACACCTTTCATTGGCGCAAGCTCACGTGCATCCTCATCCAGTAGCTCTACGATACGTTTTAACGCGCGCTTTCTCGTACGAATTTTTTCATAAGGAACAATTTTCTTGTCAACAAAGTGAAGCAGTGGCTTAACTTGCAACAAACTTCCAATAATCGCTTGAGCTGCATTTAAGCGCCCTCCACGCTGCAAATGTGACAAATCGTCTGCCATAAAGTAAGCGCGTATAGACGTTTTCATTTCATCAAAACGATTCACAATCTCTGCTGGCGTACGACCAGCTTCCGCCATTTTAGCTCCTTCAAGAACATAAAAGCCTTGCACCATGCAGCTAATTTCAGAATCATATACCTGCACGTCAAAACCTGAAACCATTTCGCTTGCTGAAAGTGCCCCTTGATAGGTTCCGCTAATCCCACTTGAGAGCGTCACAACGACCGCTGACTCATAACCATCACGCTGTAGCTGCTCATACAGTTCAACAAACTCACCAATTGGAGGCTGAGAGGTTGTTGGCAATGTTTTGGCATCTTTAATTTTATGAAAATATTCTTCCGCCGTTACGTCTATTTCTTCACGATAAGTTTCATTACCAAAAATAACGCTAAGCGGTACCATATGTATGTCATGTTGAGCGCGCACTTCTTCTGATATATACGCTGTACTATCAGTAATAATTGCCGTTTTCATTTGAAAGGGTCCATCCTTTTTTATTATTTAAAAATAAGTTCACTCTATTTTACAACATTTCAATTTAAAATGCATGTTTACAAAAACAAAGAAAGCCCTTTTAACCTTCCCTCTGTTCACGTATAGATGTTGACCAATAAACCTTGGATTTCACCTACTCTTGCTAAGAGCTGAAGCTCATTCGTTGATTTATTTAGCACGTCGTTTGTTAGATCAACAAGCTTACGATCGACTTCTTTTACAAGCTTATATACCTTTGTCGTTCCTCTTCTGTTAAAGCCTCTCTGTTCATGCAGTTCAAAGCCATTTTTAACTGCATCATCCATAAACTCTTTCACCAGGGCTTTGTACTTTCGAAGCACATCAACCGTCTGATTCTTGGCTAGATGACGACCTTGTTCATCGATTTTTGTCACCAGTTGTGATAAACGCTCATGGGTGAGGTCACGCTGCTTTTTAGCCATAACGTCCGTGAACGTAATTGATTCTTGAACCTCTTTCGCTTTAGAAACGTTTGGTTGATTTGTCAGTCCGTTAATTCGCTGAACATCCATTTCTATTCCTCTTTCATTTTTACTTGTATTATACAGGAAAAAGAGAAAAGCATCGTGCTTTTCTCTCGTTTTCATAATCCATTATTTTAACAGCTGTAAAATTCCTTGTGGAAGCTGGTTAGCCTGTGCAAGCATCGCTTGCGCAGCTTGGTTTAAAATGTTGTTTTTCGTAAACTCCGTCATCTCCTGTGCCATATCCACGTCACGAATTCGCGATTCAGAAGCCGTTAAGTTTTCACTCATTGTACTGATATTGCTCATCGCATGCTCAAGGCGGTTTTGTGCAGCACCAAGCGTTGAGCGATCTTTTGACACAGCAGCAATCGCTTTATCAAGCTGAGTAATAGCAGTTGTTGCATTTGTTGCGGTTGTAATAGAAGTTGTCGTAAGACCTAAAGTTGCCGTCGTAACGTCACCAATTTCAGCTAACTTTAACGCTAAGCTCGGAGCCTCTGGTGAAATTTGAAATTGAATATTCGTTGTTTTCCCATCTAATAAATTTGTACCGTTAAATTGTGTTGTTTGTGCGATACGGTCGATTTCCTGCTTTAACTGCTGCACTTCAGCATCTAAATACGCACGGTCTTCCGTGTCTTGGTACGTGCCATTTGAAGACTGGACGGCTAGTTCACGCATACGCTGAAGCATGCTGTGCACTTCCTGCATGCCGCCTTCTGCTGTTTGAATGAGTGAAATTCCGTCTAATGCATTGCGTTCTGCCATATCTAAAGCGCGAATTTGAGAACGCATTTTCTCTGAAATAGCTAATCCTGCTGCATCGTCCGCTGCGCGGTTAATACGAAGTCCAGATGATAGTTTCTCTAAGCTTTTCGACGTATTCATTTGATTCGTAGATAAGTTTTTATAAGCATTTAACGCTTGAATATTGTGATTGATTCTCATTGAATAAGCTCCTTTTTTATAATGTCGTTGTGCTAATTTGTCTCTCATAAGACGATAGTTTTCTATGAACGCTCGGTCGCTTTTGGGCTACTTCTTCACTCATTACCTTATTCCAAGCAGCTGAAATTTCAGTTAGAACGCGATGAGCGTCTTGTAAAATCGTAATATCCTTCTTCATATTCCCTTCTACCACTCGTTCTGCTACATAGTTATAAATCGTATCAAGCTGCTCCGCAATAACACCTGCTTCATATTTCAAGCCGACGCCTAGGCGATGAAGGATATCACTTGTATTTTTTAAATTTTCATTTGCTGTATAGAAATCTTTGTTATGAATATGTTCAATGCTTTCTTCAATATTTAAAATCGCTTTTTCATACAGCATAGCCGTTAGCTGCTGCGATGTTTTTTGATAAAGAAGCTCTTCCGTTAAAAAGTCCAATTCATCTTATCTCCCTTGTGTATTCCTTTTTTTACTTATCGGCACGTCTAGTAGCCATTTTCATTCATATCCTCGACTTTTTTTACAAATAAAAGAATTTCGGCAATAACTCCGTACAGCTGCGGGGGGATTTGATCTCCTAGCTCAATATCCATCAAATTCGTCAGAAGCGTTTCGTCTTCTTGCAGTGGAATATCATGCTGCTTTGCAAGGTTGAGAATTCGATTCGCCGTCGAACCTGACCCTTGCGCAACAACTTTTGGTGCTCCCTCTCCTTGCTCATAGCGAATGACCGTTGCAGAAGGACCTCGCTTTTGCCTCCGATTCGTTGTATTAATATATTGGTAGTTCATATTGAATAATCAAACCCTTTCATTGAAAGCATTGGGATTTGTTTCTTAATTGGTGCTTTCACTTCGTCTTCTCTTCCATTTCGTAGCTCTGCATAGGAGACTCCCGTAATCGCGTAACCAATTGCTTCAATTTTACCCTTTAATTCATCAACAACCGTATCAGCGTTGGATGCAAACGCATCGCTGTTCGTTTCAAATGAAATGGATAGATTGCGATCCGATGCTTTTAACATCACGCCAATTTCACCGAGCTGCTTCGTCTCAAATAGAAAGTATAAGCTTGTATTTTCCCAGTCAATTTTCTCACGCTTTTTATTTGACTGAATAAATACTTTCATCGTTCCTACTTCACCTTTTAGCGTAAAAGGTAGCTGCATATAAAGCTGCTGCGCTGATGAAGAATCATGCTTGTTTAAAAGCTGCTGACCTGTGATATGTTGAAGAGCTGAATCAGCTGTTTGAGCTGCCATGCTCGCATATTCTCCTTTTAACAGGCCACTTTTCACATCAGCTGTGGATGCTTGCTGGTGTCCTTGTAGCACATGTAATGCCTCTTTTTCGCGCTGAAACCCCAATCTCTTTACGGTTTCATAGATATCTCTGGCTCCTATTTCTGGCTCATCAGCAACGCTAACCCCTGGTAAAGCAATTTTTGAAAACAACTCGTCTTGAACAAAATGCATCATCTTTTGGTGAGAAGGCTTATAATCCATTCCTTTAATCATTTCTTTGATTTGCATAACTAAGCTATGAGCTTGAGAGCGATCTCCCTGTGCTAATAGACTTTTCGCTTCTTGAAGAAGCTGACTAGCCTTTAACATTTCTTTTTCAGATTTCATATCTGCATATAGCATGAAATCACTTTGTAAAATGGCTTTATCAAGCTGCTTAACGGTTGCTTCTAATAGCTGTGACGCCTTCATTTTTGCTGAAGGTGCTGATTCTTGAAGCAAATCTGCAACATAGAGAAGCTGACGATTTACCTGCTGCTGTACATTTTGAAATTCTTTTGTGATATACGCCAGTTTTTCTGTCACAACCGTTACAACCACATCTTTTGTAGCAACATGAAGAGGTAGTTCTTTTGCTGATGGTTGTTCAAAACTCTCGCTAATAGCCACTAGCACCTCATTTATTTGCTTTCTAGCAGCCATTTCTTTATGCTGATTTGCCAATTCACTTGCCTTACCAAGAGCTTGGCTTACTTTTTCAGCATGTGCTGGATGAGACTGTAAAGCTGGTAACACCTGATTCGAAAGGTGCTCAAGAGCAACTTTTATATTCGGTTCACGACTAAACGTACGTACAGCCAAATGAAGCGCTTCTTGAACACTTTTTGCATCTGCTTGTTTTGAATGTAGCGCCATTAACAAATCACTGATCCGCTGAAGAACAAGTTCTTGCAGCTTTGAGCCTTCTAGTAGCTTTTGCTGGACCTCTTGCGGTACACCGTTACTCTTTAATTCAAGAAGTAAAGTCTGCACTTCTTGTTTAGTTAGAGGGATATTTTTCAGCAAGTCATCTCGATTCAACTCTTTAAGGCCGCTCGCTGTGACGTCTTGACTCGTTCGAAAAATCCGCTGTAATTGCTCTACAATATTCTTAGGTATTTCTTTAACTTCTTTTAATTGTTGAAGAATATCTCCTACGCTATCACCTGTTTTTAGACGCTGAAGCAGTAAGTTGATTTCCTCTTGGCTAAAGGGGGATTTAGTCGATGCTTCCACACTTTTTAAGGCTCCCTCAACCTTGATCTGTAGCTCTGATGGCAAAGTCGGTCGATTAGCAACCGCTTCTTTAAAAAGCTCTTTTAATGCATCACCATGAAGAGCTTCATCAATTGCAGTAAGGTGATTTACCGTCACTTCTAGCTTTTTATTCACAAGAGCAGAAATCGTTTCATCTGTTTGTGAAACTGAGCGATTTGTTATAGTAAAAAAACGTTCTAGCGCCATCATCGAAGATTCTGTTACACGATATCCAGCATTTTTAAGCCTTTGAGCAGCTTGTTGTACTTGCTCTGAAGCAGCTGGCATAGTTGGTCTTTTGACTCGTTCCTCAAAATTTTCTGTTGGTATTTTCGATAAAACTTGTCCTTCTATATAACCTTCTTTTACATGCGTTACTTTTATTTTGATATGATCATTTTCATGCACTGGCTGGTCTAGGCGAACGGGTACTTCACGTCCCTTTACCTGCATAAGCACTTCTTTTTCATTCATTACTTCCTTAACTATTCCTTGCAGCGTATCTTCTGTTGCAATTGTAGTTGCCGAAGGCGCACTCGCGTGATGCAACGAATGGGATGACTGCTGAATTTTCATAGATTCACGCTCCATTAAGTCGCTTTACGACATATCTTTTCTACCGTATGTATCGGCTATTTTTTTGTGCTTTTCATATGTCTTTTCACCTAAAAAAGCTCCGCATACAAATGTATGCGGAGCTTTCTTTGTTATCGTACCTCTACCCAGCCGTTTTTAATTGCTACAACAACTGCTTGCGTACGGTCGTTTACGTTCATCTTTTGTAAAATATTACTTACGTGGTTTTTAACTGTTTTTTCACTAATATATAGAGCTTCACCAATTCCACGGTTACTCTTTCCATCAGCTAAAAGTTGCAATACTTCACACTCACGACGAGTTAGTAAGTGAAGCGGGCGGCGAATCTCAATTGGCTCATGTGGATATGAAGATGATTGACCTTGAGCTGCAAGTCGACGGTATTCTTTTACTAGGCTATGCGTTACCTTCGGATGTAAGTAAGATCCACCCTCTGCTACTACTTTAACAGCTTCAATTAATGCATCTGCATCCATTTCTTTTAACAAGTAGCCTCGTGCTCCTGTTTGAAGTGCATGAGTCACATATGTTTCATCATCATGAATCGATAAGATGATAACTTTCGTATCTGGGTTCATCTCTACTAGCTGCTTTGTTGCTTCCACACCATTTACAGCTGGCATGTTGATATCCATGATTACAACGTCAGGCTGATGTTCTTCAACAAGACCAATCGCTTCGTTACCATCGTCACCTTCTGCTACTACTTCAAAATCTTTTTCAAAATCTAAAATACGTTTTACTCCTTCACGGAATAATTGATGGTCATCAATGATGACAATTCGTGTTTGCATATCTGGTTCCTCCCCAAATCCAACAATGAATAGTTTTTACTATATTAATTCGATGTTATTGTATTCTTATTATTTATTTAGAATCGGTACTTTAATCATAACAAGCGTACCTTGGTTTAATTTTGAATGAACAGAAATGCTTCCACCCAACAAATCTACTCTTTCTCTCATTCCAATTAAACCAAATGAGTTTTCTTTTTTTTGATTTTGATCAAAGCCACAGCCATCATCTTTTACAAGTAAAACTACTTGTTCATTATTAAACTCAATTTTCACTTGAACTTCCGAGGCATCCGCATGCTTTAAGGCATTCGTAACAGCTTCTTGTACAAGTCGAAATAGCGCTACTTCCAGCTTTGACGCAGTACGTTTTTCTTGTCCAATCGAAATGAAGGTAATGCGTGGTTTACCGTCATTATAGTCTTCAATTGTATCTAAATATTTTCGAAGCGTTGGAATTAATCCTAAATCATCCAATGCCATTGGTCTTAAGTCGTAAATAATTCTTCGCACTTCATAGAGTGCTGAACGCACCATTTTGCGCAAATCTCGAATTTCATCCATCGCTTCCTGAGCACTGCGCTCTCGGTAAATACGTTCAATTAATTCCGACCTCATCATCACGTTAGCTAGCATTTGCGCTGGACCATCATGAATTTCACGAGATAACCTTTTACGCTCTTCCTCTTGCGCTTCAATAATCCGAAAACCAAAATATTCTTTTTGAATAGCATCTTCAACAATTTCTCCAACCTGCTTCAAATCGCTGGTTAAATAGTTTAACACCACTGAAATCTGCCCCACCAGATGATCTGCTCGCTTGATGGTTTCTTCCAACGATATCAATCGACGTTCAAGTTCATCTCGCCTGCTTCTAAGCTGATGTTCTGACTGCTGATTCATTAAAAGTTTTGTCTGTAATTCATGAGCTTTTTCGTAGGCATCTTTTACCTCTGGCTCAGAATAAATTTGAAAATGCTTGCTTACCTCAGCTAAGCGCTTTCGTGCTAAACGCGCCTGAGCCTCTAGGCGATCTCCTTGCTCAATAACCTGCAAAACTTTGGCTTTTAAGCCTTCTAATTCTTCTTTTATCTCTTCGTATTCCTGTCGTGCACTTTCAGATAAGCGATATACTTCATCTTTACTATTTCCAACTGTGCCAATGATTTTGTCTAATATTTCATCTAACATTTTACTTGTTAATTTATGTTTTGACATTTATTCACCTCAAGCTTACACTCACATTCGAAGAAATGCCAATACGTTATTACGCTTTCTCGTACGACTTACTTGAATTGCGAGGAAATCTGGATCTGCTCCAGTTTACATGATTAAGACAGCATCTATAGAGACAGCATGGCTATAGAAAAACATATGAGATACCTTCTTGTTTTTCTTATATTAGAATAGGATAAGTTCTTTTGGTGTACATCTTTGCTCACTACTTTTCTCATGCATGATATACACTCTACTCCAAAAGACTACCATTTCTATCTCACCATTAACAGGGACAAACATCCTGTTTCGTTTAACAATTACATGTCATTCGTAACATTTATGTGATTATTTTTTTAAAACTTTTGGTTTAGTTAGCTTGTCCATTATCATTGATAAATACTTTACAACACTGTAACAATTCAAGGCTCCAAATTGATGTATCAGTTTTGAAGCTTTATAATAAGTGAGATAAGAAAAAATTGCTTTTATTCTTAATTTTAATTACCTATTACCCACTTTTTTAAAATAAACACATAAAATCATATAAACAGGAGGCATTTTATTACATTGTTACCTCAATATTATACTGTAAAACAGTCTGGTGCACATGAAATTGTGATTCAAAAATCACGCTTTATCTGTCATGCAAAGCGTGCAACAACAGAAAAAGAAGCACAGGACTTTATTCAAAAGATAAAGAAAGAACATTGGAGCGCAAACCACAACTGTTCTGCTTATTTAATTGGAGAGCGCGATCAGTTTCAAAAAGCCAATGATGATGGTGAACCTAGCGGTACTGCCGGTGTACCAATGCTTGAAGTGCTGAAGCGAAAAGAACTAAAGGATACTGTTGTGGTAGTAACGCGTTATTTCGGCGGTATTAAGCTTGGGGCTGGCGGACTCGTTCGTGCATATAGCAACTCAGTATCTGAAGGGCTCACAAACATTGGTATCGTAAAGCGTACACTTATGCAAATCATGCATACAAAAGTTGATTATACGTGGCTTGGCAAGCTGGAAAATGAATTACGCAATTCACCTTACGTCTTGAAAGAAATTCATTATGCAGATAACGTAATCGTGGATACGTTTGTGGAAGAGAGTCAAAAAGATGCGTTTACAGCTTGGATGACGGAACTTACAAACGGCCAAGCAGACATTTCAGCAGGCGAAGTGACCTATTTAGAAGAAGAGATATAATGAATTATTTACTGTGAATTAAAAACATTGTAAAATAAAAGACAGCGCACTGATGCCACAGTGCGTCGTTCTTTTCCTCACTAAAATATAAGGTAATATTGAACGCATTCCGTTTAATTTGAATTCCAATAACAAACAATAAAAATATGTAAAAACTTACTAAACTAAAGGAGAACGTATATGGCTCAGCATAGGCGTTTTGAAAAACGAGTAAATCGAAAAAAGCGGAAAAGAAGATTGCTTTCTTTTTTTCTTCTGCCAATCTTAATCATTGGATTATCCGCTACGGCGTACGGCTCTTATTTGTTCGCTAAAGCAAAAAGCGTTGCATCTGATTCATTTCAAAGCTTAGGAGATCGTGACTCTTCACCGATGCGCGATCGAAAAATCGATCCTAAGAAAGATAACATCTCCATTTTATTTATGGGTGTTGATGACAGCGAATCGCGAAATTTCGGGAAATCGGCTCGTACAGATGCACTAATTTTAGCGACGCTAAACGAAAAAGAGAAAACGGTGAAGCTTGTGAGTATCCCTCGTGACTCTCGCGTATATATTCCAGAAGTCAGCAAAAAAGATAAAATTACGCATGCTCATGCATACGGTGGACCGAAAGCCACGGTCGAAACGGTTGAAGAGCTATTCGATGTTCCCGTAGACTACTATGTAAAGCTTAATTTCCAAGCTTTCACTGAGATTGTTGACTCTTTAGGAGGCATCGAATTTGATGTACCTTACGACTTAAAAGAAAAAGATTCTAGTGATCATCATGAAGGCATTGTACTAAAAGCTGGTAAACAACACTTAAACGGTGAAGAAGCACTAGCAATTGCACGGACAAGAAAACAAGATAGTGACATTGAACGAGGTAAGCGACAGCAGCAGCTTATGCAAGCCATCGCTAAGGAAGCATCGTCAATTGGCTCTATGACAAAGTATGGTAACTTAATCGAAGCTGTTGGTGACAACATGAAAACAAACTTAATGTTTGGCGAAATGCTTTCGTTCTATGATTACGCTTCGAAGAATATTGATATTGAAACATTAAATCTTGCTGGGACAGATGATACAATTAACGGCGTTTATTATTATGAATTGGATGATATAGCCGTTCAAGAAGTAAGCGATACGCTACACGAACATTTAGGTCTAGACAAAGAAAGCACGGAGTAGAAAAAGCCTGTCGACTTCAGAGCCGACAGGCTTTTTTATTTATATCGTAGCGCTTGAAACATATTGAGTAGTGGTCGATATGTTTTATCTACCAGACCAATTTTCTCCACAATGATTTCAATTGCAAAAATTAAAATGGCGAGAACTAGGAACGAACCCCACATGGTTTGTACCTGAGAAAAGATAACGGCTGCTAAACCAAAAATCGCACTCATACCGTAAATAATTAGCACCGTTTGGCGATGGCTGTATCCTAAGCGCAACAGGCAGTGATGCAGATGCGACTTGTCAGGAGCCGAAAGCGGCTGATTTTTAACGATACGGCGAATAATTGCAAAGAACGTATCTGAAATTGGTACACCGAGGATAATAACCGGAACGATTAATGAAATTAACGTAACATTTTTAAATCCTAACAGAGATAAAACCGAAATCATGTACCCTAAGAAAAGTGCTCCTGTATCTCCCATAAAGATTTTGGCTGGATGAAAATTATAAAGCAAGAACCCAAGCGTACTTCCTAACAGGATAAAGCCCATACTCGTTACGAACACGTCGTTCATCATAATGGCCATTCCTGAAATTGTAATTAATACAATTGAGGAAACTCCTGCTGCAAGACCATCTAATCCGTCAATTAAGTTGATGGCATTTGTGATCCCCACAATCCAAATAATTGTAAGAGGAATACTCAAAACGCCAAGTTCAAGACTACCATTAAAAGGAAGGTTGATATACTGAACTTGTACACCGCCATATACCACCACGATTAACGCTGCAAGCAATTGACCGCTTAGCTTAATTTTTGCTGAAAGCTCCATCATATCATCTAACACACCCGTAATAATGATAATGAAACTTCCGATGATAATTGCTAAAGCGTAAGGGCTAGTTGGTTGTAAAAGAAAATAACCGATTAAAAAACTAATAAATATTGCTAATCCTCCAAGACGAGGCATAATTTTTTGATGAACTTTTCGTTGATTTGGCTTATCTGTTGCACCTATTTTAAATGCTAATTTTTTAACAAGCGGAGTGACTAAAATAGACGAAATAAAACAAATAAACAAGGTCAAATATAACATGTAGACCCTCCTCAGGTTTATGTTAACCAAAATCGCAGTAAATGTTACTGTTATTTAGATTTGGATAATATTACATATGAGCGAGCTATTGGACAAAATTTTTTGACTAGTTTTCTCCTAAACTGGATTATACCATATTGATTTTACTACTTAAATAAGAATTTGTCTTCATAAACCTTAAACTAACTCTCTCTATGTATCTATCATTTAATATACATCTAATTATGTTTTTCTTCTATCTTTCTCTTACTAACCAACACCCTACCTATTGTATTTAACAGTCTTTGCAAATATACGAACATTCGAATGGATGAATTAATCAACTGCCTATTTACTGCAGCATCTAAAGATAAAAGATGAAAAAATATTATTATTTCCTGAATTATTCATAGCTAACTAAAATCATTTCGTTTTTCAACTTTTGATCACGATGGTTTAAATTTTCGTGAATTTCAAATGGATGAATAGGTGAAGGAGTCTGGTTGATGCTTAAAAAATGGGGATTCACCTGTTTTTGGGCAGACTGATCCCTTGGTGCGGGTTCGATTTTTTAAAAAGGTGATTTAGTTGAGGGAAAGCTGCTGTACCTGGGTCAGTACGTCCGAAAAGAAGTGCGCATAGACGAAGCTGGATGCTAA
>NZ_KQ758654.1:0-45170 GCF_001457055.1 Priestia veravalensis
TTAGAAGCAATCATTTTGTTATGTCCCAAACTCTTTTTATAAAGACGTTTGAGCTTCTTTCGTAGCAAGAGGAAGGTAATATCTGTATGCGCGAATACCTGTAATAATACTTCCGAGACCAAATAAAGCAAAGATGATACCGATAATGAGGGATGTTGTAGTTGCATAAATAAACCATTGATTAATTCCAAAGAAAAGTACAAAAGCTCCAAGTGAAATACTGGATTTTGCAGAGATCCATTTGCGTTCAATAGGACGTTTGGAGCGGACATATTTGACTTTTAAATAGAAATAAAAGACAAATGAAATGACGATTAAAATGGCGAGAATAGGCATTAATTCATTCAGCTCCTTTTGAAAATAATTATTTATTGGTTGTAAGATATCTAAACAATTTCACCTTCATAGTACTGAATGCGTTTTCTTTAAGCTGTATGTAACAGACTACTTATTCCTATTCTATCGATAGACGCCAGAAAATTCTAGTATTAATTAATTCTGCTTTTAAACTTCTAGCTATCTATGATTTAATAGAACTAGCTATTAGGCTTGGTACATAAATAGTTTGCTAATTTACCGATAGGAGTGCTGCTAGATGAAAACACAAATTTTAGATGCAATTAAAGGTTTCGATACAATTATTATTCACCGTCATGTAAGGCCAGATCCTGACGCGTATGGTTCTCAATGTGGGTTAGCGGAGCTGTTAAAAACATCTTTTCCTGAAAAGAAGATTTACGTAACAGGAAAAGAAGCGGAATCTCTTAAGTTTTTATATCGAATGGATGATGTTGCTGATGAAGTGTATGAAGATGCACTTGTTATTGTATGTGATACAGCCAATCAGGAACGAGTCTGTGATCAGCGATATGCAAAAGGGAAAATGCTAATTAAAATTGATCATCATCCGAATGAAGACCAGTATGGAGATTTACTATGGGTGGATACAGAAGCGTGTTCAACAAGCGAAATGATCTATGAATTTTTCCTTCATGGTAAAGAAGACGGGCTTACATTAAATGACCGCGGTGCTGAGTTAATTTTTAGCGGAATTGTGGGAGATACAGGTCGCTTTTTATTTCCAAGCACAAAGCCGAAGACGTTCCGCTACGCAAGCGACTTAATTCAATATGATTTTGAATTTAAGGATGTTTATGATGAGATGTATAAAACGAAAGCAAACGTGGCGCATTTACATGGGTATGTGCTTCAAAATTTCTCTCTATCAGACTCAGGGGTTGGGTATATGAAAATACCAAAAGAAATTCTTGAGAAATACAGCGTAACGCCAGCAGATGCATCGCAGTTAGTTAGTTCATTAGGGCATATTGAAGGCATGAAGGTATGGGTATTCTTTGTGGAAGAAGAAGATCAAATTCGAGTAAGATTAAGATCAAAAGGTCCGGTTATCAACACGATTGCCCGTAAGTATAAAGGAGGAGGTCATCCACTTGCAGCTGGTGCTTCCATTTATTCTTGGGATGAGGTTGAGCCACTGCTTCAAGATTTAGAAGCGCTATTTCAGTAAATGTTAAAACAGGCGTACATTCTCCTAGTACGCCTGTTTTACATGACTTTCTCTACTTTCTTTATCCGAATTTCAATTGATAAAGTGGTGTAGAAATAAATTTGGTGCACTTCGACTTCGTAAATCATTTTATCGAATTCATATTTTTTATTTTCAATCGCTTTTTTTAATACGTTTCGTGCGTCATACGCACTCTCAATGTCTTGAGCAATTAAATGTAGTGCTTCTTCTTCAACGCTAGCTTGAAGGTGGTAAGAAGTGAGGGAACCTAATTTATATTGCTTCGTATTTGTTAAGTTTACTTTCACCTCTTGAATCAAAATGTTTTTTTTCATCTTTTTATTTAATTCTCGTACATCTTCTTGCCAAATTAAACTGTTTTTTTCTGCTCTTTCTAGCTTCTGTTCCAGCTGCACTAATGACTTTGTTTGTTCATGCTGTAGTTCACCATAAATAATTAAAAAAACGCCCCAGCTAATAATGGCACCGATAACTAATCCAGCGAAAAAGCGTTCTAAGTCTGACCGCTTATATAGACGCTTGTTTGGGACCCTCATAAACCTAAGCTCTCTTGTGTCAACCATTTAATAATTAGTGCCCCTGTTTGAGCCCCACCCATTGCTGAGAGTATTAGCAAGATTTGTTTTACGACATCTTTAGTAGCACCTTCAAACAAGCCACGTTCAAAACTATAGAATGTATCAAACGTGCCTCCAATAGCTCCTACAATCGCCCAAATTTTTAAGCTGTTACTTAATGTATACATGATGTGAAATGGAGATTTACCAATTAAAAACCCTGCAAACGAACCAATTAAAGCACCGCCAAGAATAATACCTAATGAAGTGAAGTAGCTCCAAATAAACAATGACATAAAGGGCTCTTTCATCTTCTCCCTCCTTTTGCACATTTTCTATCTTTTCTGCTGTAATTCATATATATGGACAAACAAAACAAGTTATGTAATTTGTATGGAAGAACAACAAAATTTATAATGGACATAAATACATAAAAAGAAGGTGGGAAGACTCGTGCCTTTTGTTCATCTACAACTAAAAAGTGCATATAGCATTTTAAATAGCACGATTCGAATTAAGCAGCTGGTCGAACGTGCAAAAGCATTGGATTATAAAGCTGTTGCTCTGACGGATGAAAATGTGATGTACGGAGCTATCCCTTTTTATAAAGAGTGCAAAAAAGCTGGCATTAAGCCAATCATCGGTTTGACTTTATATGTGCTAAAGCAAGAAGATGAAGCGTTTTCTTATCCGCTTGTTTTACTCGCTCAGAATGAGAAGGGATATGAAAATTTAGTAAAGTTGAGCAGCCTTGTTCAAACAAAAGAAAAGAACGGCGTGAAAAAAAAGTGGTTACCGCATTATAAAGAAGGCGTAATCGCTTTTACGCCTGGGCTATCTGGAGAAATTGAATCGCTTATTTTGGATAATAAGCTGGATGAAGCAAAACAAACTATTGCATTTTTTAAACATGTATATGGAGAAGAAAATTTTTATTTGTCTCTTCAGCGACACGGAGATCACGAGCAAGTTTTGAATGAGGAACTTTGTAAATTAGCAGAAGAATTGAATGTGAAGTTACTGGCTTCCAATGACGTAAAATACCTGGTTCAAGAAGATTATGAAGCCTATGAATGCCTAAAGGCTATAGGTGAAGGTGATATGCTTCAAGATATGATAGAGGAAGATAGGAACAGCAAAGAATATTATTTTAAATCACAGTCTCAAATGGAAAGCCTCTATACAGACGTTCTTTCCACTTTATACGAAACAAATCGTATAGCTGACCGGTGCAACCTTGAGCTCTCACTCGGTAAAATGATGATTCCATCCTATCCAATCCCCAACAGTCAGGATACGGCGGATAGCTATTTACAAAAACTGTGCGAAGAAGGCTTGAAAAAGCGTTTAAGTACAGTCACCCCTGAATATGCAGCACGATTAGACTATGAACTTAGTGTCATTCAACAGATGAAGTTTAGCAACTACTTTCTAATTGTATGGGATTTTATGCAGTATGCGCACAAAAATGGAATTATTACAGGGCCGGGGCGTGGTTCAGCAGCAGGTTCTTTAGTTGCTTATGTTTTAGAAATTACCAATGTTGATCCAATTAAGCATGACTTGTTGTTCGAACGGTTCCTAAACCCTGAACGCATTTCAATGCCTGATATTGATATTGATTTTCCAGATAATAAACGTGACCAAGTCATTCAATATGTAGCTGGAAAATACGGTCAGATTCATGTTGCTCAAATTATTACTTTCGGCACTCTAGCGACTAAGGCGGCCATTCGCGATGTGGGAAAAGTTATAGGAATGGATAAGGAAGATCTTTCTGTTGTTTCTAAATTACTACCATCTAAACCTGGGGTCACGTTACAACAAGCAGTTGCACAGTCTAAGCCTTTACGTGAGTATATTCAAGCTATGCCTATTAGACAAAAACTTTTGCAATTAGCAATGCAAGTAGAAGGGCTTCCAAGACATACGTCAACTCACGCTGCAGGCGTTGTTATTAGTGGCGAGCCGCTTACATCGTATACGCCTATTCAAGAGGGTCAGCATAATGTGTACCTCACTCAGTACCCAATGGAAGCACTGCAGGATATAGGCTTACTTAAAATGGATTTTCTAGGTCTCCGTAATTTAACGTTAATTGATTATATTCTTGCAAAAGTGGAGCGAGATACAGGAGAAAGGCAAAAGCTACCAGATATTCCTATGCAAGATGCTAAGACGTTTCAGCTTTTAGCAAGTGGTGATACAACTGGAATATTTCAGTTAGAATCAGACGGCATGCGCAAAGTATTAAAAGAGTTACAACCAACAGAACTAGAAGATATAGTGGCGGTCAATGCTTTGTATCGTCCTGGACCGATGGAGCATATTCCAACCTATATTAAAAGAAAGCATGGTTTAGAAAAAGTTACGTATGTTCATGATGTTCTAAAACCAATTTTACAAACCACGTATGGAGTCATTGTTTATCAAGAGCAAATTATGCAAATCGCTTCGAAAATGGCCGGATTTTCATTAGGGGAAGCTGACCTTTTAAGGCGAGCGGTCAGTAAAAAAGAGAGTGCGACGCTCCAAAAAGAGCGAAAGCATTTTATCGAAGGTAGTAAACGACAGGGATATGGTGAAGAAGTCTCAGAACAAGTCTACGACTTAATTGTTAAGTTTGCTAACTACGGATTTAACAGGAGCCATGCCGTTGCATATAGCTTTATTACTTACTATTTAGCCTATTTAAAAGCACATTATCCCCTTCAGTTCTTTGCGGTTTTATTAACCAGTGCGATTGGAAATCAATCAAAAAGTGAGCAATACATTCAAGAAATGAGGAAAAGAAAGATTGCTCTTTTGCCTCCATCTATCAATCAAAGTGCGTATGCTTTCAATGTAGAAAAGCAACAGATTCGTTTTAGTTTAGGAGCAATTAAATATGTTGGCGGAACAGTGGTTCAAGAAATTCTCAATGAGAGAAAGAATAAGCCGTTTGAAGACCTATTTGATTTTTGTATGCGCGTATCGACAAAAATTGTTAATAAAAAAATCCTTGAAACGCTGATTAATGCCGGTTGTTTCGATGAGTTTGGTGAAAATCGTGCCACGCTTATTGAAACGATAGACGTAGCTTTCGAACATGCCCAGCTGGTTGATCCACAAGATGATTTTGGCATGGGTTTTTCGCTAAAGCCAAAGTACATAATAGTAGACGAATTCAGCGAGCAAGAAATTTTGGAACGTGAAAAAGAAGCAGTAGGCTTTTATTTATCTAATCATCCGGCTTCTCAATATGAAAGGTTAATGGAAGCTCATTTTACAATCCCTCTTTGCGATATTGCGAAGTGTAAAAATGGAGCACAAGTTTCAATTATTGGACTTATCTCAAATGAGCGCATCATTCGTACCAAACAAGGTGAGCAAATGGCCTTCCTTGCAATTAGTGATGAAACAGACGATGCCGATGCAGTAGTGTTTCCACGAAGCTACGAGAAATACAAGCAGTTGTTAAACGTTGGAGAAGTCGTATTGATTAAAGGTAAAGTCGATATTCGAACCAATAAGCGACAAATTGTTGCACAAGAAATTTATTTAGCGAAGGAAGCTGAAGAAGAGCTGCCGAAGCAAGAAGTATATTTACGTGTAAAGCCATCAGCCCAAAGTGATGAAGTCATTCGTGATATTTATAAAAAAATTCATAGCGCTAAAGGAAATGTACCAGTTCTGGTGTACTATGAGTCAGAGAAGCGATTATTACGCTTAACGTCCGACTACTTTATCTCACTAGAGGGGGATGTTATTACACAATTTAAAGCGTTACTTGGAGATGAAAATGTGGCTGTAAAAACGCTATAGTCTTTACAGATTGTAGATGATGTTATATTGTAAAGAAGTTAAAAAAAAAAGTGGTCTGACCACTGTTACTTAATTTTACATTTACTCAGATGCAATGAAAATGAGCGCTTATTGCTTAACTGCATCGTTTCTAATTAATAGCTATATGTATACTTATATCGAATGAGGAGTGAGCTCATGTCTTTACGTGAAGAAGCACTGCATATGCACCGTATTAATAAAGGGAAGTTAGAATCTAAGTCAAAAATCCCTGTTCGAAATGCTCAGGATTTAAGCCTAGCTTATTCACCGGGGGTAGCTGAGCCTTGTAAAGAAATTTACGATGATGTGAATAATGTGTATGAGTATACAATGAAAGGAAATATGGTTGCAGTGGTATCTGATGGAACTGCGGTTTTAGGGTTAGGAAATATCGGTCCAGAAGCAGCTTTACCTGTAATGGAAGGTAAAGCAGTATTATTTAAAAGCTTTGCCGGAGTAGATGCGTTTCCTATCTGTTTAAAGACCACAGATATTGACCAAATCGTAGAGACAGTAAAGCTATTAGAACCAACATTCGGTGGAGTAAACCTAGAGGATATTGCGGCACCAAATTGTTTTGAAATTGAGGAACGCTTAAAGAAAGAAACCAATATTCCTATTTTTCATGATGATCAGCACGGAACTGCAATTGTAACGGTAGCTGGCTTGGTAAATGCATTAAAACTAGCAAATAAAAAAATGTCAGAAGTGAAGGTAGTAGCCAACGGTGCTGGAGCCGCAGGGATTGCCATCATTAAATTATTGCATCGCTATGGCGTGCGCGACATTATTATGTGTGACTCAAAAGGTCCAGTTTATGAAGGTAGATCGTTTGGGATGAATCAGGTAAAAGACGAGGTAGCTGCTTATACCAATCGTCAAAAAGTAACTGGGACCTTAGAAGATGCGCTTTCTGGAGCGGATGTTTTTATTGGTGTATCTGTCGAAGGGGCTCTGACAAAAGAGATGATTCAAAAGATGAATGAGGATCCAATTGTTTTTGCAATGGCTAATCCAATGCCTGAAATTATGCCCGACGAAGCAAAGAGTGCGGGTGTAAGGGTAATTGGGACAGGGAGATCGGATTTTCCTAACCAAGTGAATAACGTGCTGGCGTTTCCTGGTATATTCCGTGGTGCCCTAGATGTACGGGCTACTCATATCAATGAACAGATGAAAATTGCTGCGGTAGAAGCAATTGCAAGCCTTATTTCATCAGACGATTTACATGAAGATTATGTTATTCCCGCACCATTCGATACTAGAGTTGCACCAGCAGTAGCAGCTGCTGTGGCGAAAGCAGCGATGGAAACAGGTGTTGCGAGGTTACAGGTTGATCCAAATGAAATTGCATTAAAAACGCAGCGTTTGGCTATCATTGAATAAAGTGATACAGCGAAAAATTCTGTTTGGATACTAAGTGGATAAGGTGAGTGAAAAAATAGGTTGATGAATGAACGGTCAAAAGTTTATGTAGAAATCTTAAAGCAAATTCGGCAATTGATGCAGTCTAATCAGCTGCAAACAGGAGATAAAATTCCGTCAGAGCGAGAGTTGGCAGAGCGACTAAATGCGGGTCGCTCTTCTGTGCGTGAAGCGCTTCGAGCATTGGAGTTGCTAGGCCTTATTGAAACACGGCGGGGGGAAGGCACGTTTATTAAAGAAGTAGGCGATCATCAGCTTATCGAGATTTTAGCAACGTTTCTCTTGCATGATAGCAAACCAAAAGAAGACTTAATTGAAACGAAATATATGTTAGAAAGAGCATGCTTAGAATCTATACTACAGAATAATGAAAGCCTTGTTGATCAGCTAGATCATCAAACCTTAACAATTAAACAGCTATTTGAGCAGTTATTTCGCCTTCAGCATAATCGATTGTTACATCGCATTTGGCTAATTGTTAGTAACTTTTACTATACATTTCAACAGTCAACAATGACGCAAAATCAAGCCCAAATTGCGTTATTAATTCATGCTATTAAACAAGGAAACGAGCATGACGTTTTTGCGATTCATAAAGGATGGTATCATCCTTGTGATGCTTCACAAAATGTCGAATAGCACGTTGCATGTTTCTACACAAAATGTACAACTTTTCTTGTAAAGTAAATATCAATTAGTACACAAAATGAAGGAATTATGAGTGGATTCATACTTCATGGTCTCATGGTCTGTTTGCACCGATTGTGTAACCTATTTTGAAATAATAGGTGATAGACGCTCTATTGGTTTCAGACTGATGCTTATTGCATGATAAGCAAAGGATACGAAGACAGGTTCTTTTAGATAAAAGGATCAAAAGGAGGTTACACTTTGTTAAGAGATTTATTTACTAAAAATACAAAAAATGCAAAGAATACAAAGAAGAAAAAGTATGCTTCAGTTCCATCAGAACACCTAAAACAAGATGTACCGGAAGGAATTATGACGAAGTGTAAAAAATGTAAAAAAATTATGTACACCAAAGAGCTTAATAAAAATCTAAAAGTGTGCTTAAACTGCGGACATCATCACCAAATGACTGCTAAAGAAAGAATTAGTAGCTTAATTGATGAAGGTACGTTTATTGAATATGATCGTACAATGCGCTCTCAAAACCCTTTAGAATTTCCCGATTATGTTGAAAAGTTGGAGAAAGACCGTGAAAAAACGGGCCTTAGTGAAGCTATTGTAACGGGTGAAGGAGACATTGATGGTTTAAAAGTAGTCGTTGCCGTTATGGATTCACATTTTAGAATGGGAAGCATGGGCTCTGTTGTAGGTGAAAAAATTACAAGAGCTATCGAAAAAGCAAAGGATTTAGGCGTACCGTTTCTTATTTTTACAGCATCAGGTGGAGCTAGGATGCAAGAAGGTATCTTAAGTTTAATGCAAATGGCTAAGACAAGCTCAGCGTTAAAAATGTATAGTGATAAAGGTGGACTCATTATTTCCATCATGACGCACCCTACAACGGGAGGCGTATCCGCTAGTTTTGCTTCGTTAGGAGATTATAATCTAGCAGAGCCGGGTGCTTTAATTGGTTTTGCAGGTCGAAGAATTATTGAGCAAACTATTCGAGAAGAGCTACCGGAGGATTTCCAAACTGCAGAATTTTTATTAAAGCACGGTCAATTAGATGCGGTTGTGGCGCGTCACAATTTAAAAGAAACGCTCACGAATATTTTAGACATTCATGTAGGAGGTGACGTACAGTGGTAAGTGAATTAGAATTCGAACGTCCAATCGTGGAATTGCGTAATAAAATTGCAGAGTTAAAGGAATTTGCAACAAACACCGATGTTGATTTATCAACAGAGATTGAAAAGCTAGAAAAGCGCTTGGAAAAAGTAGAAAAAGATATTTATAACCACTTAAGCCCATGGAATCGTGTGCAGATTGCGCGTCATCCTGAACGACCAACTACGCTTGATTATATTTCAAGGTTGTTTACTAATTTTTTAGAGTGTCATGGTGACCGTTATTACGGTGATGATGAAGCCATCGTAGGAGGAATTGCTAAGTTCCAAGGTGTACCTGTCACGGTTATTGGTCATCAGCGTGGTAAAGATACGAAAGAGAATATTCGTCGCAATTTTGGAATGCCACATCCTGAGGGATATCGTAAAGCATTACGTTTAATGAAGCAGGCTGAAAAGTTTAACAGACCAATTATTTGCTTTATTGATACAAAAGGCGCTTACCCAGGAAAAGCAGCGGAAGAAAGAGGACAAAGTGAAGCCATCGCAAAAAACCTTTTTGAAATGGCTGGCTTAACTGTACCTATCGTTTGTATTGTTATTGGAGAAGGAGGAAGTGGAGGAGCATTAGGACTTGGTGTAGGGAACCATCTTCATATGCTTGAAAACTCCACGTACTCTGTTATCTCTCCAGAAGGTGCTGCTGCCTTACTGTGGAAAGATGCAACGCTTGCTAAGCAAGCAGCAGAAACAATGAAAATTACGGCACCAGATTTAAAAGAACTAGGCATTGTGGATGAGGTTGTGGAAGAAGTCAAAGGTGGAGCTCATCGTAATATTGATGAACAAGCAGCTTATATGGAAGTAGCGATTCGTAGCTCTTTACAAGAATTAACAAAATTAACAAAAGAGCAATTAGTTGAAGAACGCTATGAAAAATACAAAAAAATCGGACAGTTTTCAGCTGAAACCGATGCCATCGGTGTGAAATAAACAACGAAGCATCCTCTACTTAGATAGGGGGTGCATTTTCTCGTTTCTACAATAGCGCTTCTCTATTGTGTTTCATAGTTCTTCATGGTATTTTATAGACAGCAAAACCCTATAGGATTCTTAAGAAGAAGCCTGCATTTTCCTCTAATGGATTTAAAATACATTGTTGTAGGAAAAGCAACCCGCTTCTTTTATTGTAATGTCTAAAACCAATTTTTATAGGCATGCTTGTCAGATAGACGGGAATAGTAAAATCATTAGATAAACCAAGTGAATTGTAGTAAAAAAACAACTAGTTAAGGGTAAAATTATGCTATGAGTGTACAATACATCATGTGTTGTGATAGTCTATTTACTGCTTACATAATAGTTCTTTCTTTGGTTTAAAGAGAGCATATCATCGCCTGACTAAGCTACATATTGCTGTTAACATGTAAAGTAAAAGGTGATTAGTCCAGTAACTTTGAGTGCTAGGTTTGTACAATTACTTGAAAAGTTTGGTTATACCACTATATAGGAGGAAGATAGAATGCGTAAAACAAAAATTGTAGGTACTATTGGTCCAGCAAGTGAAAGTGTAGAAAAGTTAGTTGAACTATTTAACTCTGGTTTAAATGTTTGTCGTTTAAACTTTTCACACGGTGATTTCGAAGAGCATGGTGCACGTATTGTTAACATTCGTGAAGCTGCTAAAAAAACAGGGAAAACAATCGGAATTTTACTTGATACAAAAGGTCCGGAAATTCGTACAAATACAATGGAGAACGGTGCAATTGATTTAGAAGAAGGTTCTGAAATCATCGTTTCTATGCAAGAAGTAGTAGGAACAACTGAAAAGTTCTCAATTACATACCCTGGTCTAGTAGAAGATGTACACCCAGGTTCTAAAATCCTGTTAGACGATGGCTTAATTGGACTGGAAGTATTAGAAGTTAATAAAGCTGCTGGTGAAATCAAAACAAAAGTACTAAACCCAGGTACTTTGAAAAATAAAAAAGGTGTTAACGTACCAAACGTAAGTGTAAACTTACCAGGTATTACAGAAAAAGATGCAAACGACATCGTGTTTGGAATCGAGCAGGGTATTGATTTCATCGCTGCATCTTTCGTTCGCCGTGCGTCTGACGTATTAGAAATTCGTGAACTATTAGAAAAGAACAATGCTCCACACATTCAAATCATTTCAAAAATTGAAAACCAAGAAGGTGTCGATAATATCGATGAAATTCTTGAAGTGTCTGATGGCTTAATGGTTGCTCGTGGTGACTTAGGAGTAGAAATTCCTGCTGAAGAAGTACCGTTAGTACAAAAAGATTTAATCAGAAAATGTAACGAGCTTGGTAAACCTGTTATCACAGCAACACAAATGCTGGATTCTATGCAACGTAACCCACGCCCAACTCGCGCAGAGGCAAGTGACGTAGCGAACGCAATCTTTGATGGTACAGATGCAATTATGTTATCCGGTGAGACTGCTGCTGGTTCTTATCCAATCGAAGCTGTTCAAACAATGCATTCGATTGCATCACGTGCAGAACAAGCTCTAAACTATCGTGAAATCTTACAACAACGCAGCAAGCGAGTAGGTACATCTATTACAGATTCAATCGGTCAATCTGTAGGACATACGGCACTTAACTTAAATGCAAGTGCAATTGTTGCTCCAACTGAAAGCGGATATACGGCAAAAATCGTTTCAAAATACCGTCCACAATCTCCAATCGTAGCGGTAGCAGCAAATGATTCAGTAGCTCGTCGTTTAGCGTTAGTATGGGGAGTAACACCAGTTGTAGGTGAGCGTTGCACAAATATTGATGACATGTTAGAGCATGCTGTAAACGACGCAGTAAAAACGGGCATTGTATCTCAAGGAGATCTAGTTATTATTACAGCAGGTGTACCTGTTGGAGAATCTGGTGCTACAAACCTAATGAAAGTACAAGTTGTAGGTGATGTATTAGCAAAGGGTCAAGGCATCGGTCGTAAATCAGCGGTTGGGCAAGTAGTTATTGCGAAAAGCGCAGCTGAAGCAAACGAAAAAATGACAGAAGGCGCAATTTTAGTTACAAATAGCACAGACCGCGACATGATTAGTGCAGTTGAAAAAGCAAGTGCATTAATTACAGAAGAAGGTGGCTTAACAAGCCATGCAGCTGTTGTAGGGCTAAACTTAAGCATTCCTGTCATTGTAGGCGTAGAAGGCGCAACAGTTACGTTTAAAGATGGACAAGACATTACAGTAGATTCAGCTCGTGGCGTTGTATACAATGGCCATGCAAGCATTCTGTAAGGTATAATTAAGAAAAAGAGAAGGTCTTTACCTTCTCTTTTTCTATAGTCAGATATTAAGGAGAGTTGACGGTGAAATTTCTCGTTCCAATTTTAATTATTATCCCTGCTATTGAAATCACATTATTGCTTACAGTAAGTTCGAAAATTGGTATTTTACCAACATTTTTCTTGATTTTAGCAACGGGAATATTAGGAGCTTATTTAGCAAAGAAGCAAGGTATGAAGACCTTACACAAAGCACGACAGCAAATGAATTCTGGCCAAGTTCCCGGTGGAGCAATTGTTGATGGGCTCTGTATCTTAATCGGCGGTCTTTTACTATTGACACCGGGCTTCTTTACCGATACAACGGGTTTTTTACTACTTATTCCTGCAACAAGAAAGTTTATCAAACCAACTGTTATGAAGTTATTCCAGCGACTGTTTCAAAATCGCGGAAGGTTTACGATTATTCGCTAAGAATGAAAATCAGGATACCGACTAAAAAAAGAGTGTGCTATTAATGGGAAAAACTCTCTCATGAAGCACACTTTTATTTTGCAATAATAAAATTTTTAATATCTGTAAATACACCAGCTGAGTGTAGCGTACGAATGATAACCAATAAAATGGGCCCAACAATTAATCCGAGAAAACCAATTAATTTAAAGCCGACAAACAAAGCAATCAAAGTAGCTAAAGGATCTAATCCAATACTCGATGATAGGATTTTAGGTTCCATAATTTGGCGCTGTACGATAACCACTAAGTATAAAACAGATAAACCAACGGCAAAGGAGATATTTCCAGTTGTAAATGTATAAATAATCCAAGGCACGAAGATGAGTCCGGTTCCTAAATAAGGTAATAAGTCTACAAAGCCGATAAGTAAAGCGATAGTAATTGAATAATCAACTCGTAAAATGAGTAGACCAGTAAGAACAATAATCGTTGTGATGGAAATAAGCGTAAGTTGAGCTTGAATAAATCCAAAAAGTGCTTTTTTTAGCTCTCCGATTACAGCTTCACTACTCTGTTTCACCTTTGGTGGTAAAAAGCTTTTGCTAAATGCAAGGAAACGATTCCAGTCCTTGCTGATAAAGAAGGTAGCAAGTAAGGAAAAAATAACAACAGTTGCGATGTTAGGGAGCCATCCGAGAAAAGTTGGGATCGCTTGTAAAAGTCGCTGTAAAAAGTCTCCGACAGTTGTTGTAATACTACTGCCAACGTTTTGAATATTTGTTAAAATAGTTTCCTGTTGGTTATGGTTTAAGCTGTTAAACATTGAAGCAATTTGGTTATAAAGAGGAATCAGTTTGCTGGCAATAAAGTTTTCGATGTATACGATGACGGCTTCAAAATTAGTTGGAACGACTTTTGCTAGATAGGTTGTACCGGCTATTATTTCAGTCACTAATAGCGTAATCGAGCCTGCTAGAATGGAAAAAATAAGCATGATGGAAATAAGAACAGCAATGTAGCGTTTACACTTTAACGTACGTTCAAAAAAGTTTACGATTGGATTCATGAAGAGTGCAATAGTAAAGGCAATGATGAATGGATAAAGCAGCGTTGAAAGGTAATAAATGACTATAAGTGTGGCGCTTAAACCAGTCAATAAGATGACGATTCGTAAAAAACGAACCCAATAGATTTTAGGCAAGCAGTTAACAACCTCCTTTAAAAATAGTTTTGTTAGTATTTTACAACTTTTATGAAAGAGTGAAAAGAAAAAAGTGGGTTTTTCACTAGAAAATAAGATCAAAATAAGCATGAAAGTAATGAAAGGAAGGATGAACGAATGTTTTCACAACCAGTTATGTTTTTAGCTATTTTATTGGTTATAGGATTGATTGCAAAAAATCAGTCGTTAATTATCGCTGTAGGTTTTCTATTAGTTATTAAATTAATAGGTCTAGACAGTAAGGTATTTCCCTATCTACAGTCTAAAGGAATTAATCTAGGTGTGACCGTTATTACAGTTGCGGTATTAGTGCCGATTGCAACAGGTGATATTGGTTTTAAACAATTGGGAGAAGCTATTAAGTCGTCATATGCTTGGGTAGCATTAGCTGCAGGAATTTTAGTGGCAATTATTGCTAAATATGGACTGACTTTATTGTCGGAAGATCCCCATATTACAACGGCTCTTGTATTTGGTACAATCCTAGCTGTGACGCTATTTCAAGGGGTTGCTGTAGGTCCTCTGATTGGTGCAGGAATTGCCTATTTATTTATTAAAATTACAGAGTTATTTTAGTGGAAATTTTTTTATAATAACAATTTTTTTAAAATTTATTTACTCTTTTCATTCACAAAAGTCAGATAATTGTTTATAATATAGTTTGAAGCCGCATCTCATTACATACAATTGTATGATATAACGTATACGATCAAACAACTAAAAAGCATGCTAGATAGCATAATTTCTTTATGTTATTTAGCAATACGAAAATGTAAGCATTTTCTTTTTTGTCGGGGTCTTAAGAAAACCCTATGAGGAATGCTGTGCTTCTATAGAAATGTCTTATGTGATGTGGAATTGAGCCAACGCTCAATATAATTTATTTTTGTATGTACAATAGGGTGTATGGGGAAATCTTTTCTGTAAAGGAGATGGGAATATGACTGCGACTCGAGGTTTAGAGGGAGTTGTTGCGACAACTTCAGCGGTAAGCTCCATTATTGACGACACGCTAACTTATCGTGGTTACAATATTGATGATTTAGCAGACTATGCTACATTTGAAGAAGTAGTTTATTTGCTTTGGCATGGAAAATTACCAAATAAAGAAGAATTATCTATTTTTTCTAGGTTACTAGCAGAGAATGCTAAATTACCTCATGAAGTATTAAATCATTTCAAAACATATCCAATTAAAGACGTTCATCCAATGGCAGCTTTAAGAACAGCTGTATCACTAATTGGCTTGTACGATCCAGAAGCAGACCTAATGGATGAAGAAGCTAATTATCGTAAGGCAGTTCGCCTACAAGCCAAATTACCGACAATTGTAACAGCCTTTTCACGCATTCGCAAAGGGATGGATCCAATTGAACCAAATGAAAACTATAGCGTTGCAGCCAACTTCTTGTACATGTTAACGGGGAATGAACCGACTGACATCGAAGTTGAAGCATTTAATAAAGCACTTGTCTTACACGCTGACCATGAGCTAAATGCATCTACATTTACCGCTCGCGTCTGTGTGGCAACTCTCTCAGATATTTATTCTGGTATTACAGCAGCAATCGGAGCCTTAAAAGGACCTCTTCATGGTGGTGCAAATGAAGCCGTTATGAAAATGCTATCTGATATTGAAACGGTAGAAAATGCAGAGCCGTATATTCGTAGTAAGTTAGCAAATAAAGAGAAGATTATGGGCTTTGGTCACCGAGTGTATCAGCAAGGGGATCCACGTGCTAAACATTTGAGAGAGATGTCTGAGAAGCTTACAAAACAAGCTGGAGACTCTACTCTTTATGAAATGTCTGTAAAGATTGAAGAGATTGTTACAAGTGAGAAGAGGCTTCCACCAAACGTAGACTTCTATTCCGCTTCTGTCTATCACAGTCTAGGAATTGATCATGATTTGTTTACACCAATCTTTGCTGTAAGCCGCGTATCAGGTTGGGTAGCACATATTTTAGAACAGTATTCAAACAATCGATTAATTCGTCCACGTGCCGATTATATCGGCGAAGGAAAGCAAGCGTATATTCCGATTGAGCAAAGAGATTAACTTTTATGTAAGAAAGTGCTCAGCGTAAGTTGAGCACTTTATAATAAGCTATTAATCTATTAAGCTATTAAGCTTTAAAACTTCAAGGGGGTTATTTTTATGACAAACGGACAAAAAATTACGGTAACAAACGGAGTATTAAATGTACCTAACAATCCAGTAATTCCATATATCGAAGGAGACGGAATTGGTCCGGATATTTGGGCAGCAGCATCTCGTGTATTAGAAGCAGCTGTTGAAAAAGCATATGATGGCGAAAAAGAGATTGTTTGGAAAGAAGTATTAGCAGGGGAAAAAGCATTCAACGAAACTGGCGAGTGGCTACCAGCTGAAACATTAGATGTTATTCGTGAGTACATAATCGCGATTAAGGGACCATTAACAACGCCAGTAGGTGGAGGAATCCGTTCACTAAACGTTGCTTTACGTCAAGAGTTAGATTTGTTTACTTGCTTACGTCCAGTACGTTATTTCGAAGGTGTTCCATCACCAATTAAACGTCCAGAAGATACGGACATGGTTATCTTCCGTGAAAATACAGAGGATATCTATGCTGGTATCGAGTATGCAAAAGGTTCTGAAGAAGTTCAAAAGTTAATCAACTTCTTACAAACTGAAATGGGTGTTAATAAAATCCGTTTCCCTGAAACATCAGGTATTGGAATTAAGCCAGTATCATCTGAGGGTACAGAGCGCTTAGTTCGCGGAGCAATTAACTATGCAATCGAACACGGTCGTAAGTCTGTAACGCTTGTTCATAAAGGAAACATCATGAAGTTTACTGAAGGTGCCTTCAAAAACTGGGGTTATGAATTAGCTGAAAAAGAATTCGGCGATAAAGTATTTACTTGGGCTCAATATGACCGCATCGTTGAAAAAGAAGGAAAAGATGCTGCAAATAAAGCACAAGCAGAAGCAGAAGCTGCTGGAAAAATTATCGTAAAAGATTCAATTGCAGATATCTTCTTACAGCAAATCTTAACTCGTCCTCGTGAGTTTGACGTAGTTGCAACAATGAACTTAAATGGTGACTATATTTCTGATGCTTTAGCTGCGCAAGTAGGTGGAATTGGTATTGCACCGGGTGCTAACATTAACTATGAAACTGGACATGCAATCTTTGAAGCAACACATGGTACTGCTCCTAAATATGCAGGTCTAGACAAAGTAAACCCTTCATCTGTATTATTATCAGGTGTGTTAATGCTAGAACATTTAGGCTGGACTGAAGCAGCTGCGCTTGTAATGGAATCAATGGAAAAAACAATCGCTTCTCAAGTAGTAACATATGATTTTGCTCGCTTAATGGATGGAGCGAAAGAAGTAAAATGCTCTGAGTTTGCAGATGAGTTAATTAAAAACTTAGGAAATCAAGTAACAGTATAATAGTAAACGAGAACGATTTGGGGGAATTAACATGTCAAACAAACGAAAAAAAGTCTCAGTTATTGGTGCTGGCTTTACAGGTGCAACAACTGCGTTTTTGATCGGACAAAAAGAATTAGCTGACGTTGTATTGGTGGATATTCCACAGGCAGAAAACCCAGCTAAAGGTAAAGCGTTGGATATGTTAGAAGCAAGCCCAGTACAAGGTTTTGACGCTAATATTACAGGAACAGCTAACTATGAAGATACAGCTGACTCTGATGTCGTCATTATTACGGCTGGTATTGCACGTAAACCTGGTATGAGCCGTGACGATTTAGTTACGACAAACCAAAAGGTAATGAAATCTGTAACGCAAGAAATTGTTAAATACTCACCAAATTGTTATATTATCGTGTTAACCAATCCAGTTGATGCGATGACGTATACAGTATTTAAAGAATCAGGATTTCCAAAAAATCGTGTAATTGGTCAGTCTGGTGTACTAGATTCGGCTCGTTTCCGTACATTTGTAGCACAGGAACTGAATGTATCAGTTAAGGACGTTACTGGCTTTGTACTAGGAGGACACGGTGACGATATGGTTCCTCTTGTGCGCTACTCATACGCAGGTGGAATTCCGCTTCAAACGTTAATTCCACAAGATCGCTTAAATGCTATTGTGGAGCGTACGCGTAAAGGTGGCGGCGAGATTGTAAACCTTTTAGGAAATGGTAGTGCTTATTATGCACCTGCTGCATCTCTCTTAGAAATGACAGAAGCTATCCTAAAAGATCAGCGTCGTATCTTACCTGCAATTGCGTACTTAGAAGGTGAATATGGCTACAGTGGTATTTACCTTGGTGTACCAACAGTTCTAGGTGCCAATGGTATTGAGCAAGTGATTGAATTAGAACTAACTGAACAAGAAAAAGCAGCTTTAGATCAATCTGCTGATTCAGTTAAAAATGTGATGAGCGTTCTTGTTTAAAAATAGACAAGCACTTGGTAAACGGTGTGGTAAAAAGCATCATTTATAAAAGAAAAACAGGAAAATTCGAGGGAAACCTCGAATTTTTTTGTTGTAGAAGTTTCACTGCTTTAGACAAGAGCTGTTCGCATGATTAGCGATCGTTCATGAAAGCTACAAAGAGAAAGGATGAAGTAGCAATGGTGCTAGGGAAAAAACAAAAGATTGGAAGAACCATAAAACAAATCCAAGTTGGCGAAAAGCTTTCACTTACTGAACGCATAGAGGACAAGGATATTCTTCTATATCTAGGCTTAACAAATGACGCCAATCCCCTTTATATTCAGCATGATTATGCTGCGCAAACGGCGTTTAAAAAGCCGATTGTTCCAGCAATTATGATCAATGGAATGATGACAGCGGCTATCTCCAAATATTTGCCGGGTCCAGGAAGTCATATTCTAAAGCAAACCGTTGCATTTCCTAAGCGTATTTACCATTACAGTACAGTCGAGTTTTTATTTGAAGTAGTTAATAAAAATATGGACGAAAAGACAATTACAATTGATGTACAGGCAACAGATGAGAATGAAGAGAGCGTTGTACAAGCTCAATTTATTGTATGTCCTCCTCAAGAACTATCGATTGCCGAAACACATGAGTTTGAGAACTTTTAATGCAGTGACAAACGGGCCTCCTTTTTAATTAGGGGGCTTGTTTATTGGCATAATATTATGAAATGCCTTTGAGAACTTTAAGGAATCAGTGTATGATAATGACATACATATAGACAAAATATTGGGTGAAGTGGCGTTTAAAATGAATTGATGGAGGCTTATGTTACGAACATGAATAAGAGATTATTAGTAGTAGACGATGAACAGTCAATCTCAACATTATTACAGTATAACCTGCAGCAAGCTGGTTTTGAGGTCAGCACGGCAATGGATGGAGAAGAAGGGTACAATAAAGCACTGGAAGAAAACCCAGATTTAATCGTGTTAGACTTAATGCTTCCCAAAATGGATGGAATTGAAGTGTGCAAAAAGCTTAGACAGCAGAAAGTTATGACGCCTATATTAATGTTAACGGCTAAGGATGATGAGTTTGATAAAGTGTTAGGTTTAGAACTTGGAGCAGATGACTATATGACAAAACCGTTTAGTCCACGAGAAGTTGTTGCTCGGGTAAAGGCCATACTTCGTCGTTCTCAATTTAGTAATCAAGCCAATCAGGAAGAAGAGGATGGAGAAAGAATCTTTATTGGAGATTTAAAAATTCTTCCCGAGCATTACGAAGCTTATTTTCAGCAAGAGCAGCTAGAATTAACGCCAAAAGAGTTTGAACTATTATTATATTTATCAAAACATAAAGGGCGAGTGCTGACGCGTGATCAGTTATTAAGTGCCGTTTGGAATTATGACTTTGCGGGTGATACAAGGATTGTAGATGTCCATATTAGTCATTTGCGTGAAAAGATTGAAAGCAATACAAGAAAACCAATTTATATTAAAACCATTCGTGGTTTAGGATATAAATTAGAGGAACCAAAGGTAGATGAATAAGTTCCGCTCGCGCTTACTTTTTGCACTGCTAACGTTAATTATTGTGGTACTGGTTTGTTTAGGCTTATTATTAGCTCAGCTTTTCAAAAATTTCTATTTTCAAACCTTTCAAGAACGGATGGAAAAAGAAGCTGAGCTTGTCGAACTTTTTATTGGGAAAGAAGGCCTGACAAATCCAACTCTTCAAGAAAATGTAGATTCGATTAGTGAGTCATTAAGTGTTCGAGCAACTATTATTAACAATGACGGTACAATTCTTGTAGATTCAAATGCAAGTAGTCACAATGGCTCTTTGGAAAACACTCGTATACTCCAAGAGGTAATAAAGAAGCAAAGCGTGAATCAGGAAGCATTCAGCCGCATCGAAGAAAATCATGACCTCTACTATTATGGTGTGCCACTTGTCATTGACGGTCAGAAAGAAGGGTTTGTTGTTTTAAGTACTTCTTTTGCGTCATTAAATCAAGTCAATCAACAAATATGGGGGCTGTTAATTGGAAGTCTTGGCGTTGCGTTAATCGTCATTTTATTACTAGGAATAAAGATTATGAATCGCTATACCAGACCAATTGAATCGGCTACTCAGGTAGCCATGGAGCTAGCAAAAGGCAATTATAAAGCTCGTACTTATGAAGATTATATGGATGAAACAGGAATGCTAAGTCAATCCATTAATGCATTAGCCCGTAATTTACAAGAGTTAATTCGTAGCCAAGAGATGCAACAAGATCGCCTGCGGACGCTCATTGAAAATATGGGTAGCGGGATGATTTTAATTGATAGTCGCGGCTATATTAACCTAGTAAATCGAGCTTATAAAGAACAATTTCAAATAAAGATGAATGATTTCTTATATCACCTATATTATGAAGTGTTTGAACATAAAGAAGTCGTTTCCCTAGTAGAAGAGATTTTTATGACAGAAGTGAAGGTTCGCAAACATGTTGTACTCTCTCGAAATATCGAACGTCGACATTATGATGTATACGGAGCGCCAATTATCGGATTAAATGATGAATGGAAGGGGATTGTTCTGGTTTTTCATGACATAACAGAACTTAAGAAACTAGAGCAGGTTCGCCGAGACTTTGTTGCTAACGTATCTCATGAGTTAAAGACACCCATCACATCAATTAAAGGCTTTAGTGAAACGCTTTTAGATGGTGCTATGGAGGAACCAGAGCTAAGAAAGCAGTTTCTATCGATTATCATGAATGAAAGTCAACGGATGGAAACGTTAATACAAGATTTGTTAGATTTATCAAAAGTGGAACAGCAAGGTTTTCAGCTAAACGTTCAAGCCATTAATATTAATACGCTTCTTTATGAAATCGTTATGGTTCTTTCTAATCGAGCAAAAGAGCGAGGAATTGATCTTCAAATTGAGACACTTGAAGAAGAATGTTTAATTGAAGCAGATATCCAGAGGTTAACCCAAATCTTTATGAACTTAATTAGCAACGCATTGAATTATACGATGCCAAGCGGTAAAGTTCATATTCGAATTGAAGAAAAATTAGACAAAGTCCTTGTTCATATCACCGATACAGGGATTGGCATCGCACAAGAAGAAATTCCTCGAATTTTTGAACGCTTTTATCGCGTAGATAAAGCAAGAAGTAGAAATTCCGGTGGTACAGGTCTTGGACTAGCAATTGTCAAACATCTTGTAGAAGCACATAAAGGGCATATTGACGTACAGAGTAAAGTGAATGAAGGGACAACTTTTTCTGTCACGTTAAATAAATACTTAGAAAACTAAGCAAATGTTTACGTTCCTTTTACAAAGCATTTAAGGAAGCTTAATATAAGCTTGTTATACTTTTCTATGGAAACCCCTTCATCCAAGGAGCCAATTTTGGAAGACGAGAGGAGTCTTCATACTCCTTTCGTCCATTTTTTTTATAACATAAGACAAAGGTATTATTCTATAAAGGATAATGCCTTTTTTGTTTATATCATTTATAATTAGGGCGCATTCTTAGTTCGAATTATGCATGAAACTAGTTTCTGGTAAAAAACTAACTGTAATTAGATAGATTAGTTTTTGTTGTTGAGAGGAAACTTTTGATAAAATAGAATAAACGTTCTTTTTTTGAAATGGAGGATTATTCATGTCCAAGAAATTAGTATTAATAGACGGCAATAGTATCGCATATCGTGCATTTTTTGCTCTGCCTTTACTGAATAACGATAAAGGTATACATACAAACGCAATTTACGGATTTACAACGATGTTAATGCGCATTTTAGAAGAAGAGAAACCAACACATCTTCTTGTAGCATTTGATGCTGGTAAAACAACTTTTCGTCATAAAACATTTACAGAGTATAAAGGTGGAAGGCAAAAAACGCCTCCTGAGCTATCAGAGCAATTTCCATTTATTCGAGACCTGCTAGATGCCTATGGAATAAAGCGCTATGAGCTAGAGAATTACGAAGCCGATGACATTATTGGTACATTAGCAAAGCAAGCTGAAAAAGAGAACTTTGAGGTGAAAGTAATTTCAGGTGACAAAGATTTACTTCAGCTTGTTTCAGAACACATAACAGTAGGTATCACGCGAAAAGGTATTACAGATGTTGATGCCTATACGCCAGCTTTAATCGATGAGAAGTATGGCATTAAAGCTATGCAAATTATTGATATGAAGGGACTTATGGGTGACTCTTCTGATAATATTCCAGGTGTTCCTGGAGTTGGAGAAAAGACGGCTCTGAAATTATTAAAAGAGTTTGGAACAGTTGAAAACGTCTTAGAATCAATCGATCAAGTGAGTGGTAAAAAATTAAAAGAAAAGCTATCAGATAACAAAGAGCAGGCACTCATGAGTAAAGAGCTTGCTACAATCGACACAAACGCACCTATTGAAGTGAGCTTGGAAGCTGTTGCGTATCAAGGTGAAAACAGTGAAAAGCTTGTAGCACTATTTAAAGAACTTGGCTTTAATTCTCTTTTAGATAAATTTGGTGGCGATTCAGAGGAAAGTAGCTCTTTTGAAGAGCTTGAATACAAGATAGTGAACAGTGTAGACAACGAGATATTAACAAACGATGCTGCGCTTGTTGTGGAAGGATATGAAGAAAACTATCACCATGATCAGCTGCTAGGTTTTGGTATTAGCAATGAAAATGGCCATTTTTTCATTGGAAAATCAGTAGCTTTAGGGTCCTCTGAATTTGTGAACTGGTTACAGGATCAATCAATGAAAAAGACTGTATTTGATGGAAAAAGAATGGTCGTTTCAATGCGATGGGAAGGCTATGAGATTAAAGGAATTGAACAGGACATTATGATTGCTTCTTACATCTTAAATCCTGCTGAAGCCAACGATGATCTAGCTACAATTGCTAAGCTAAAAGGATATACGCAAGTGAGCTCTGATGAAGTGGTATACGGAAAAGGGGCAAAAAAATCAGTACCTGAAGTAGGAGAATTAGCAGAACATGTTGCTAGAAAAGCAGCGGCTCTTCAATTTTTAAAAGAAAAGCTGCTAGCCGAGCTAAAAGAAAATGAGCAGTATGACTTATATGAACAGCTCGAAATGCCCCTGTCATTTGTATTAGCTGATATGGAATATCAAGGAGTGAAAATTGACCATAACCGCTTAGATGAATTAGGGAAAACCATTCATGAACGTCTGAAGGAATTAGAAGCTACTATTTATAGTTATGCTGGAGAAGAATTTAACATTAATTCAACGAAGCAGTTAGGCGTTATTTTGTTTGAAAAGCTTGAGCTCCCTGTTATCAAAAAGACAAAAACAGGCTATTCTACTTCCGCAGACGTGTTGGAGCAGTTAGCTGATAAGCATGACATTATCCAAGAAATTTTAGAATACCGTCAGCTTGGCAAGCTCCAGTCCACATATGTGGAAGGGCTAAAGAAAGTCATCCATTCCGATCAGAAAGTTCATACGCGTTTTAATCAAACTCTAACGCAAACAGGGCGCTTAAGCTCAGTTGATCCGAACCTGCAAAATATTCCAATACGCTTAGAAGAAGGGAAAAAAATACGTTCAGCTTTTGTCCCGTCAAAGAAAGGTTGGGTAATCTTTGCTGCTGACTATTCTCAAATCGAGCTACGCGTTTTAGCGCATATTGCAGCTGATGAAAAACTAATTGAGGCATTTACAGAAGATCTCGATATCCATACAAAAACGGCTATGGACGTGTTCCATGTAGCAAAAGAGGACGTGACGTCTAATATGAGGCGTCAAGCAAAAGCGGTTAACTTCGGAATCGTGTATGGTATTAGTGACTATGGGTTATCACAGAACCTCGGGATTACGCGAAAAGAAGCGGCAAAGTTCATTGAGCGCTACCTGGAAAGCTTTCCTGGTGTTCAAGAATATATGGCGGATATTGTACGCCAAGCAAAAGAAGCGGGATACGTAACAACTTTATTGCATCGTCGTCGCTATCTGCCAGAGATTACAAGTCGCAACTTTAATCTGAGAAGCTTTGCTGAGAGAACGGCTATGAACACACCTATTCAAGGAACAGCTGCTGATATTATCAAAAAAGCAATGATTGAAATGGCAAAGCGATTAAAAGAAGAGAAATTAGAAACAAAGCTTCTTCTTCAAGTACATGATGAGCTTATCTTTGAAGCGCCAAAACATGAAATTGAAATTCTTGAGCGTATTGTTCCAGAGGTGATGGAAAGTGCACTAAAATTAGATGTACCTTTAAAAGTAGATTACTCGTATGGTGCTACTTGGTTTGACGCTAAGTAAACAACAATGAATTAGCAAAGAGAGGTGGATAAGGTGCCCGAATTACCAGAAGTTGAAACGGTTCGCCGCACGCTCATTCATTTAGTAAAAGGAAAAACAATTGATGAAGTAAAAGTAACATGGCCAAATATCATTAAGCGACCAGTTGAAGTTGAACAGTTTTGTGATGCACTAAAGGGACAGACGATTCAAGATGTACACCGTCGAGGGAAATTTCTAAAAATCATTTTAGATAACTACGTATTAGTTTCTCACCTCCGAATGGAAGGTAAGTATGCTCTTGCTGAGAAGGATGAACCAATTGATAAGCATACACATGTTATTTTTCTGTTTAAGGATGGTACGCAGTTAAGGTATAAAGATGTACGAAAATTTGGGACCATGCATTTATTTCAACCAGGAGAAGAAGAGCTCTCACCACCTCTAAGTACACTGGGTCCGGAGCCTTTTGAAGAACTGTTTACAGCGGAAGTTCTAAAAAACCGAATCGGTCGAACGAGTCGAAAAATTAAGGCGGTTTTATTAGACCAACAAGTGGTCGTTGGGCTTGGGAATATCTATGTGGATGAAGCGCTTTTCCGAGCTCGTATACATCCTGAGCGTGTAGCAAGCCAGCTCACCGATGAGGAGTTGGACCGTTTGCATAAAGAAATCGTAGCAACTCTACAGGAAGCGGTTGAAAAAGGTGGAAGTACCATTCGATCCTACGTAAATACTCAAGGAGAGATGGGGATGTTTCAGCTTCAGCTTTATGTTTATGGTAAAAAAGACGAACCTTGTGTTGTATGTGGCACTCCGATTAAGAAATATGTAGTAGCGGGAAGAGGTACGCATATTTGTCCAAGTTGCCAGAAGCTTGAAGAATAATAACAATGGATGGGCTCCTTTCATATACTTTAGATAGATGAAATGGAAGGAGCTCTTTAAGATGATTTCACTTTCTTTAATACTAGTAGCTTTTGCAGTAAGCCTAGATAGCTTCAGCGTAGGATTAACATACGGATTGCGAAAACTTAAAATTCCGTTTAAATCAATTTTAATTATTGCTTGTTGTTCCGCGTTTACATTAACGCTTGCGATGTTTGTCGGCAAAATGATTACGCATTTATTTTCTCCGGCTGCGCTTGACACCATTGGTGGCATTATTTTTGTATTGTTGGGCATGTGGATTTTGTATCAATTTTTTCGTCCTGAAGAAGAGGAAACAGCAAAGCTGGAAGAAAAAATCATTTTTAAAGTAGAAATAAAATCCATTGGCTTGGTCATTAATATTTTGAAAAAGCCGACGACAGCAGATTTAGATAAATCAGGCTCTATTACGGGAGTTGAAGCGTTAATTTTAGGTATCGCGTTATCATTGGATGCATTTGGAGCTGGAATAGCAGCAGCTTTATTAGGTTATTCGCCAGTCATATTGGCCATCGCAGTAGCGGCAATGAGCTTTATTTTCCTTACATTAGGAATTCAAATTGGAAAATGGTTTTCTAAACTAGCTTGGATGAGGATGTTTTCATTTGTACCAGGTGTTGTATTGATTTTAATGGGAATATTGAGATTATAAGAAGTAAAAGGGAGAACATTATGACGATTGTTGTTGGTTTAACGGGTGGAATCGCTAGTGGAAAAAGTACGGTCTCAGCGATATTCCGTGAAATGAATATACCGGTAATCGATGCTGATCAGATTGCAAAAGAAGTCGTTCAGAACGGTAGAGTCGCTTATAGTAAGATTGTTGAGGCATTTGGAAAAGAGATTTTACAAGAAGATCTAGAAATTAATCGTGCTGCTCTTGGTCAGATTATCTTTCATAACGAACAGGAGCGTCAAAAGCTTAATTCAATTGTACACCCGGAAGTTCGAAGTGAAATGTTAAAGCAAAAAGAACAATTGATTGCTGAGCAATATCAGCTAGTTGTGTTGGATATTCCACTTTTGTTTGAAAGCAAATTAACGTATCTAGTAGACCAAGTTATTGTTGTCCATGTAAATGAACTTGTGCAGCTTGAGAGACTACAAAAAAGAAATAACCTCTCTAAAGAAGATGCATTAGCGAGAATTAAGTCTCAACTGCCTTTAACTGAAAAGGCAAAGATGGCAGATTTTATTATTGATAACAATGGAAGTATAGATGAAACAAAAGAGCAAGTTATAAAACTTGTATCAAAATTAACAAATTGAGTTGGAGAGAAGTCATTCTTTCCAGCTTTTTTTAATATATGTAGAATAAGACAACAAAATAATGTGCAATAATTCTTCATTTTAAAATTATTTATGTTATACTATTTTGTATAAAAAGTTAATTAGTATAACATATTTGTTAGGGGGAATAACCATGAAAGCACGAATTGCAATTAATGGTTTTGGGAGAATTGGAAGAATGGTTTTTCGAACAGCGATTGAAGAGGAAAAATTAGATATTGTTGCAATTAATGCAAGCTATCCTGCAGAAACTTTAGCGCATTTAATCAAATATGACTCCATTCATGGTCCATTTGCTGGAGAAGTTATCTGTGAAACAGATGCGTTGATTGTAAATGGTAAAAGAATTCAGCTACTTGACTCGCGAGACCCACTCTTATTACCATGGAAACAATTACAAATTGATTTAGTAATTGAAGCAACTGGAAAATTTAATTCTAGAGAAAAAGCGCAGTTACATATTGAGGCTGGTGCTCAAAAAGTTGTCTTAACGGCACCTGGTAAAGATGAAGATGTCACAATTGTAATGGGAGTAAATGAAAAGGTGCTGGATGTGCATAAGCATCACATTATCTCAAATGCATCTTGTACGACAAACTGCCTAGCGCCTGTTGTCAAGGTATTAGACGAGGCTTTTACTATTGAGAACGGTTTAATGACAACGGTTCACGCATATACGAACGACCAAAAAAATATTGATAACCCACATAAAGATTTACGACGCGCGCGCGCATGCGGTCAGTCCATTATTCCTACAACAACTGGGGCTGCCAAAGCATTATCACTTGTGCTTCCTCATCTCAGTGGGAAATTACATGGTATGGCGCTGCGAGTTCCAACGCCAAATGTATCGCTTGTAGACCTCGTTGTTGATGTTAGGAAAGCGGTAACAAAAGAAGCGGTGAATAAAGCGTTTATTCAATCCGCAGAAGGTCCACTACAAGGAATACTGGCATTTACAACAGAACCGTTAGTATCAATTGATTTCAATACAAACCCCAATTCAGCAATCATTGACGGCTTATCAACCATGGTCATGGATGAACATAAAATTAAAGTATTAGCGTGGTACGATAACGAATGGGGATACTCACAAAGAGTAGTCGATTTAGTAAAATATATTACAGCAGAGATGATTCAAAATTCAAAGCTAAAGGTTGGATAAATAAGCGAGGCAATCATGCCTCGCTTATTGTATTTGAATTCATTGTTTGTTCTAACTGAGATAGGGAACTAATAAATGAGGGGTCTTAAAAAGTGGTGGGGCAGAGAATAAATCGAGTCTAGCTACGGATTGCAAATTTAAATAAAATCACGTGTTGCAAAATGAGTCTAAACAAAGTATACTATGTTTCGTGAACTTCTTGTGTACCTTTCGGTTATGTATCTACTTAAAGGGTTAGGACCTCTCTGGACTAACTTTCCCCCGTGGTAGTTAACATGCTATATGGCGAAAGAATTTCATATTTAACGATTAAAAATTGTTAAAGGGGGAAATATCATTATGGAAACAATGGGTCGTCACGTTATCTCAGAATTATGGGGTTGTGATTTCGATAAGTTGAATGATATGGATTATATTGAAAAAACGTTTGTAGATGCAGCACTAAAAACTGGAGCGGAAGTTCGTGAGGTTGCGTTTCATAAATTTGCACCTCAGGGCGTAAGTGGGGTTGTTATTATTTCAGAATCACATTTAACTATCCACAGCTTTCCAGAGCATGGGTATGCAAGCATCGATGTATACACATGTGGAGACTTAGATCCAACAATTGCTGCTGACTATATTGCAGATGAACTAAATGCTCAAACACGTGAGACAATTGAAGTACCGCGTGGAATGGGTCCTGTACAAGTAAAGCAAACGAAAGCAAGTGTACTTTAATAGTATAAAACAAAGCTAAGAACAATTAGGGACTGCTCTATAAATTGGACTCGCCATTTATAGACAGTCCTTTTTAGATACAAAAATACCGTTTATCCATTATAATAAAGAAAGCAGCTAGGGTATCTTTAGTAGCTATAGCGATTATTTTGATAAAAAGGAGTCTACACAACATGGGGATTATTCAAAAAGTAAAGTCAGTTTTTTCGAATCATTCTGAAACTAGGGACCACCACGAAAATCCAAAGTTACAAACACATTACTACAAATCAACAGCCTCTCAAACATTTACTCAGGTGCAAAATTTATTGAAGAATATGAATGGAGTAGAAATTTTAGCCGCTTATGAAGAGCGTGGAGAGATTAGCTTAAACGTGTCAAAGGGGAGAAAGGCGTTTGTTGTTATTACGATTATTTCATTACGACCTTTTGAAACCGCTATCGATTTTTCGGTTACAACGGAATCAAAAGTAATGCCATTCGATTTTGGTTATAGTAAAGAATTAATCATCTTTTTTTATAAATATTTTGACCAACATCTGATTGCTATTAAGTAAGGGAAATAAAGTGTATTAAACAAATAAAGCTGTGTAGCGCCTTTATCTATTGGAAAACAAATGTTTTAGGAAATAAAATTTCAGAATTCATTCTCCTTCACTTGTATTCAAGCTTTGTTTTCTATAATATGAAAAGAAAGTGAATTTTTATTTTGAATTTCTAACGTACATAAGTGGTTAGTTCGTACAAGCTGCTTAGTTTATACAAATATAAAAGGTTATTTATTGGAGTTGAGAAGATGAAATGTCCTTCCTGTCAGTATAATGGAACGAGAGTGTTAGACTCACGGCCTGTTGAAGAAGGTCGTTCAATTCGCAGACGGCGTGAATGCGAAAGTTGTCACTATCGTTATACAACATTTGAAAAAGTAGAAGAGCCACCTTTAATTGTAGTGAAAAAAGATGGGGCGCGTGAAGAGTTTAGCAAAGAGAAAATTTTACGCGGTTTAATAAAGGCATGTGAGAAAAGGCAAGTTAGCTTAAAACAATTAGAAGATACTGTACATGATATTGAATCTGAACTGCGCAGTCAAGGTGCATCGGAAGTGCAGTCAGACGTTGTTGGGGAAATGGTAATGGAAAGACTAGCTGCTATCGATGAAGTATCGTATGTACGCTTTGCTTCTGTTTATCGTCAATTTAAAGACATTAATGTATTTATTGATGAACTAAAGGAGTTAATTAAGAAGGAAAAATTATAAAAGAGCTATTAAAGAGATTTTTTAGCTCTTTTTTGCTATTTTAGAATTGGGTAGGTAATGATGATGAATGAGCAACATTGGAAAGAAATCATTCCAGTTGACCGTTATGTTGTGAGAACGAGCGGCGTTATTCAAGAATATGATCGAAAAGTGTTAACAACTCTATATCAACCGTTAATTGGAACCGTGTGCTATGGCTTATATATGACGTTATGGAGTGAACTAGAACAAGGACGCTTATGGGGAACAGAAGTAACGCATCATCACCTAATGGCCGTTATGCAAATGAACTTGAAATCCATTTATCAGGAGCGATTAAAGCTTGAAGGTATTGGCTTATTAAAAACCTATATGAAAGAAGAGGACGGGGGAAGAGTTTATATTTATGAGTTAATTCCACCATTAACACCACAGCAGTTTTTTGATGATGGTGTTTTAAACGTCTACTTATACAATCGATTAGGTAAAAATGTATTTCAAAAAATTAGACGATATTTTATGGATCCAGCTGTGGACCACAGTGAGTTTAAAGACGTTACTCGTTCATTTAATGATGTGTATAAGTCAGTACAAACGACAGAGCTCACGTCAAGTTTACAACGAGAGAACCAAGATGTCTTCAAACCAAGTGGAGATCTGGACTATGTGGATAATTCACAAAGAGCTAGTATAACAATTAAGGATGCTGGCTTTGACTTTGATTTATTTTTGACAGGGTTAACTGAGTCTATGATTTCGAAAAAAGCAATTACAGCCAAGGTGAGGTTAGCAATTGAAAAGCTAGCATTTTTATATCAAATTGATGCTCTGCAAATGAAGAATGTGGTCTTGGACGCGTTGAACGAAAATGATCAAGTAGATATTGAGCTGCTTCGAAAAGCTGCTAGAAACCATTATCAGTTTGAAAATGGAGAAGCGCTACCTAACTTAAGTGAACAAATTCAGCCGCCGTTATTGCGAACTATGGAACATAGAGAGCCAACTTCTCAAGAAGAGAAGTTAATTAAGCAGTTAGAAGTGACGTCTCCAAGACAGCTACTGACGGACTTGTCCGGTGGAGCAACGCCTTCTAAAGCAGATTTACAAATGGTTGAAGACGTTATGTTTCATCAAAACCTTTCTCCAGGTGTTGCTAATGTACTCATTTATTATGTCATGCTAAGAACGGATATGAAGTTATCAAAAGCATATGTGGATAAAATTGCAGGACACTGGGCTCGTAAAAAGGTAAAAACAGTGGAAGAAGCGATGGTCATTGCGAAAAATGAGCATAAAGAATACCAAAACTGGGCTGAATCTAAGCAAACGGCGACGAAGAAACAAAGAACGGTTCGTAAAGAGATGGTGCCAGATTGGTTGAAAGAAGAGTCTGAAGAGAAAAAGAAACCTCAAAGTCAAAAAGAAGATTTAGACTTTGAAGAAGAAAAGCGGAAACTTGAAGAAGAGTTAAAACAGCTTGATTTAGATTTAAAGAAAAATCGTGAAGATTAATGAATGGAAAGGAGAGGTGATGGGGTGAAGTCAATCAATGATTCGCTAAACAAACTAGCAAATAATCAAGGTTTCAAGGAACGATTTGAAACGTTAAAATCAGAAGTGCTTTCTGATCGTAATGTCCAAGATTTCTTAAGGAAGAATCGAGATCAATTGGATGAAGGTATTGTAGAACGAGGTCTCATTAAGATGCATGAATTTAAAGGACAAAGCAAAGAGTGTCAAGACTGTCCATCCCTGCAAAGCTGCGTTAATATGATTAAAGGTTATCAGCCAAAGCTTGTAATTGATGGTAAAAACATTGATGTGACCTATGAGCGCTGCCCTCGAAAAGTAACTGAAGATGAACGCAAAGAGCAAGAATCATTTATCCAGTGTCTTTATGTACCGAAAGATATTTTAGGTGCTTCCATGTCAGATATTGAAATTGAGCAAGGAAGGCTTGAAGCAATCAAGTTAGTACGAGATTTTGTCAGGGAGTATGAACCTAATAAGAAGATGAAAGCTCTTTATCTACATGGATCGTTCGGTGTTGGAAAAACATACTTTTTAGGTGCCATTGCTAATGCTTTAGCTGAAAAGAAAGTAAAATCAACGATTGTATATGTTCCTGAATTCTTACGTGAGCTTAAAGGATCTTTTCAAGATAAAACCTTTAACGAGAAGATTGAATACGTAAAAAAAGTGCCCGTCCTAATGTTAGATGATTTGGGAGCAGAATCCGTAACAAGCTGGATGCGCGACGATGTATTGGGTACCATTCTTCAATTTCGAATGTTAGAAAATTTACCTACTTTCTTTACGTCAAACCTAAATTTTCAGCAGATGAAGCACCATTTAACGTATACGCAAAAAGGCGAGGAAGAAGAGCTGAAAGCTGCCCGCATTATGGAACGAATTAAGACGTTAGCCACTCCTGTAAAGGTAGAAGGTGAAAATAAACGTAATAAATGAGCAGTTCTTTTACATTTCATGTAAGGACTTGCTCATTTTTTTTCATGTTGCCCCATATATATAAATAAAGCGTGTCCAAAAGGGGGCTAACATTAGTGAGAATTTTCTTTAAGTATGAGAAAGAAGCAATTGGTATTTACAGGTCGCTATGCGCGAAACGAAGCGCTTTATCATATGCTCCGCAATGCTTTAAACTTGTGAACAGTCAGCTTCTAGTAATTGACGTGACATATAATCGAGACGAAATTGTACACGATATGCTAATCCCAGTATTGACAGACTTTATATTAGAGCAGAAAGAAGAGACGATTTTAAGTGAGATTTTGAAACAGAAATTTTTCTATACGGATGAACAAGAGCTACAGCTTATGATAGACATGGTCTATCATATTGTAGAAGGTGAGAAAGTTGACGTACCTAAACGTGACTTTCCGATGCCTAAAGATTTATTAATTAGAGAAGCGCTTCAAGATTTTCTGGTTAACAACGTTACGTTTACATTTGAGTCTTTTCTCCAGTTTCGATTAAAGAACTATCGCTCTCGCTTACAGTACTATTTAGAAATCGCTATTGATGAATATAAACTAGAATATGAATATCAAATGTTTGTTGAACAGCTGCGACAAGTTATTTTAACGGAGGAAGCAAGTTGCGAAGCTGTACATGTTGTGCATTCACAAGAGAACGAATTTCAACTCTATGATGAAAACTTTGGATTGCTAACAGTGAATCAGCGTCAACATCTGGCTGAAGAATTTATGAAAAAGAATGAGTCGTTATACATAGACCCATCCGTTATAGCGCCTCTCATTACACTATCTCCGCAGCATATTTATATTTATAGTGATCGTGAGAATACACATGATTTCATTTATACTATTCAAAATCTTTTTCAAGAACGAGTGGTCATATGCACAAAACAAGAAGCGGCATTTTTAAAAAAAGAGAATCTGACTTGAGAGGTTGATTTCTATTTTAAAAATGAATATAATAGGCTCATATTGTAAAAATTTTAATCAGCGATAAGTAATGATGAGGACATGAGTTTATATTTACGGTTTATTAGAGAGAGAATCCGTGGCTGAAAGATTCTTAACACGATTTATATCCTTACCACCTCTAAACTTCAGTAGTAAACAAGTATTTTACTTTAGTAATTACTGACGGAATTTCCGTTATCAAACCTCGAGCTGTCTTTCATTGTGCCTTGTTAAGCAAAAAGACAGAAACAAGGGTGGTACCACGTGTATACACAACTCGTCCCTTATTAAGGGATGAGTTTTTTTATTTGCGTAAATAACCAGTTTATGCAAGATTATATTGAGATAAATAAGGAGTTGAATCACATGTCAGAAGTTATTTCAATGACATTTCCAGATGGAGCAGTAAAAGAGTATCCTAAAGGTACAACGACAGAACAAATTGCATCATCAATTAGCCCAGGGCTAAAGAAAAAATCAATTGCGGGTAAAGTAAACGGTGAGCTTTTAGATTTGCGTACACCAATCCATGCAGACGGTCAGCTTGAAATCATCACACAAGATTCAGGTGAAGCACTTGAGATTATGCGTCACAGCACGGCGCACTTAATGGCTCAAGCAATTAAGCGTGTTTTTAAAGATCAAAAGGTCCAGCTTGGTGTAGGACCAGTTATTGAGAATGGATTTTATTATGACATTGATATGGAGCATTCCATTACACCTGACGATCTAATTGAAATTGAAAAAGAAATGAAGAAGATTGTAAACGCCAATATTGATATTGAGCGTCGCGAAGTGTCTCGTGAAGAAGCAATTGAGCTTTATAAAGAAGTTGGAGATGAATTAAAGTTAGAGCTTATCGATGCTATTCCAGCAGGTGAGACTGTAACGATTTATCACCAAGGAGAATTCTTTGATCTTTGCCGAGGTGTCCACGTTCCATCAACAGGAAAAATTAAAGAGTTTAAACTGTTAAATATTGCAGGTGCTTACTGGCGTGGAGATAGCAACAATCAAATGTTGCAGCGCATTTATGGCACGGCATTCTTCAAAAAAGCAGATTTAGATGAGCACTTACGTTTATTAGAAGAAGCGAAAGAGCGTGATCACCGTAAAATTGGTAAAGAGCTTAACTTATTCACAAACTCACAAAAAGTTGGACAAGGTCTTCCATTATGGTTACCAAAAGGTGCAACAATTCGTCGCGTTATTGAGCGCTACATTGTGGATAAAGAGGTTGCGCTAGGTTATCAACATGTGTATACACCAGTCCTAGGTAGCGTAGAGCTATATAAAACATCAGGTCACTGGGATCACTATCAAGACGGTATGTTCCCAGCAATGGAAATGGATAATGAAGATTTAGTTCTTCGTCCAATGAACTGTCCACACCATATGATGGTATATAAAAATGATATCCACAGCTATCGTGAATTACCAATTCGTATTGCAGAGCTAGGTACGATGCACCGCTATGAAATGTCAGGTGCACTTGCAGGTCTTCAGCGTGTTCGCGGTATGACGCTAAATGATGCACATATCTTTGTTCGTCCAGACCAAATTAAAGACGAATTAATTCGTGTGGTTCGCTTAGTAGAAGCTGTATACAAAGACTTTGGCTTTGAAAATTACTCGTTCCGCTTATCGTATCGTGATCCAGAAGATACAGAGAAATACTTTGATGATGATGCAATGTGGGAAAAAGCACAAACCATGTTAAAAGACGCGATGGATGAGCTTGGCTTAGACTATTACGAAGCAGAGGGTGAAGCAGCATTCTACGGTCCGAAGCTAGACGTTCAAGTTAAAACGGCTCTTGGAAAGGAAGAAACTCTTTCAACAGTGCAGCTGGACTTCTTATTGCCAGAGCGTTTTGATCTAACATATATCGGTGAAGATGGAAAACAGCATCGTCCGGTTGTTATTCACCGAGGTGTCGTATCAACAATGGAGCGCTTTGTTGCTTTCTTAATTGAAGAATACAAAGGGGCATTCCCAACATGGTTAGCACCTGTTCAAGTTCAAGTGATTCCAGTATCGCCAACTGTTCACCTAGACTATGCAAAAGAAGTTCAAGAGAAACTTCAGTTAGCTGGCGTACGTGTGGAACTAGATTCACGTGAAGAGAAAATTGGCTATAAAATTCGTGAAGCTCAAATGCAAAAAATTCCTTACATGCTAGTAGTGGGAGATAAAGAAGTAGAAGAAAAAGCGGTTAATGTTCGTAAATACGGTGAGCAAAATTCAGAAACTGTTGATTTTGAACAGTTCTTAGCAGGATTAAAAGTAGAAATTACTCGCTAATGAAAAAGCGGAGAGGGCAACTTCTCTGCTTTCCTTTTTAAAAAAAGTAAAAAAAATGTTGCATAAATGTTTTTCCTTTGGTAAAATGATTTTTGTTGTTAAATAAAGAACGAAATCATTGACTTTTGTCTTTGTTGATACTATAATAGCTTAAGTAATTGAATACTTGTTTGTGCAGAAGAAGAAGCACCCGCTTCTCACCTGATTGACGCGTATAGAGCAGTTAGCAGGTTGACATCGTATTTACTTTTAACGATAGTAGTGTGGGTGCATTGTGTACTCACGCTTTTTTGTGTGTATACCAATATCTACACAAGCGTATTCATTCATTAAACCTTGGAGGTGGCTACTTATTAGCAAGGACATGATGGTAAACGAGGGCATTCGAGCTCGCGAAGTTCGTCTAATTGATCAAAACGGTGAGCAATTAGGAATTAAATCAAAAAATGAAGCACTTGATATTGCTGCACGAGCAAATCTTGACTTAGTAATGGTTGCTGCAAACGCGAAACCACCTGTATGTCGTATTATGGACTACGGTAAGTTCCGCTACGAGCAACAGCGTAAAGAAAGAGAAGCTCGTAAAAACCAAAAGGTTGTTAACTTAAAGGAAGTTCGTTTAAGCCCAACAATCGATGAGCATGATTTTAACACAAAACTTCGTAACGCACGTAAGTTCCTTGAAAAAGGTGATAAAGTAAAAGCGTCAATTCGTTTTAAGGGTCGTGCTATTACTCATAAAGGAATTGGACAAAAAGTACTTGATCGTTTTTCAGAGGCTTGCGCTGATGTTAGTTCAGTTGAATCAGCTCCAAAAATGGAAGGACGCAGCATGTTCCTAGTGCTTGCACCTAAAAACGAAAAGTAATAGAACGAGGAGGAACACCCCATGCCAAAAATGAAAACACATCGTGGCGCTGCAAAGCGTTTCAAAAAAACTGGAAGCGGTAAGTTAAAGCGTGCTCGTGCTTACACTAGTCACTTATTCGCTAACAAATCTACTAAACAAAAACGTAAATTACGTAAAGGTTCTTTAGTAAGCAAAGGTGACTTCAAACGTATTCGTCACTTATTAGATAACATTAAGTAATTTGGGTTGAGATAGAAACATAACAGGAGGTAACAATTATGCCACGCGTAAAAGGCGGTACAGTAACACGCAAACGTCGTAAAAAAGTTTTAAAATTAGCCAAAGGTTTCTTCGGTTCAAAGCATAGATTATACAAAGTTGCTAATCAGCAAGTAATGAAATCATACATGTATGCTTATCGTGACCGTCGTCAGAAAAAACGTGATTTCCGTAAATTATGGATTACACGTATCAATGCAGCAGCTCGTATGAATGGTCTTTCTTACAGCCGTTTAATGCACGGATTAAAATTAGCAGGTATTGAAGTTAACCGTAAAATGCTTGCTGAATTAGCTGTAGCTGACGAAAAAGCATTTGCTGAATTAGCAGCAGCTGCTAAAAAAGGCTTAGAGAAGTAATTTCTGCTAAAAAGTCTTGTTACCACTAGGTAGCAAGGCTTTTTTGTTTATTGGAGGGATTATCTTTGTTTTTAATGATATACGCGATACTTATCAACCTTATAGGCTTATATGTAATGAATGCAGACAAAAAAAGAGCTCAGCGAAATGAATGGAGAATCAAAGAGCAAACACTTTGGACGATTGCCATTATCGGAGGAGCTCTAGGTGCAACCATTGGCATGAATCTTTATCGTCACAAAACAAAGCACGCAAGCTTTCGTTTCGGTCTGCCTGCTTTGGTGGTTGTTCATTTGGCATTATTGCTAATCTATATGTAGATGAATAATTTGAAAAATGAAATGGGAGAAGCCATGAACAAATATCTTGCTTTTATTTTTAAGGTTATTGTTTTAGATAGATGTAGTAGTAGGCTCCTTATCTATGAGTTAGAAGAAAACGTTTCAAACGTAGAGGTTAATGGAACTGAATATGCAAAGTGGAGAGCGTTTTTAAAATTCCTTCAAGAGAGTAATTTCATCAAAAGGCTTCCCTATCCAAAAGCCCCGTGATTGAAATGAAAGATGTGATACTCCAGCAGGACTAGCGAGTCAGGTGAGACCTCACAGTATACAAGGAGGGTCGGCCGCTCGCCCTGAGGAAAGGGAACAATCTGGAATGGAAATCACACTAAGCAGAGAGGCCTTCTTCAACAAGAAGTAAGCACACTGTTTATCAAAAGCTTTCTCAATAAAAAAGCCCAAAAGCTATTGCTTTTGTGGCTCGTTCTTTAAAAACTCTCGTACGGGACTTTTCCAGCTAATAATGGCTTTTGGGTATAAAGTTGATACCTTAGCAGACACCAATCTGATATCCTCATGAGTTAAATCATTGAGCTGGTCAGGATTTTTTAATAACATAGTAATAGAAAAAATTTGTTCATTTATATATTTTTCGCCTTCAAACAAAACACCTTTATACGTTAACTCCAAATTTTTACGAACATTTTCTGCTTCATCCACCACGTAAAATTCATTTTGCTCTTTGGCTTGCATTAATTTTCGTTTTGGATTTCGAACATATCGTATAATAAAAAGAACGAAATAGACTAATAAAGCAATTACTAATAGTCGCATTAAGAGCACAATCAAAGCGATATCGCCTCCTTGCCGAGGGTTGTTTCCTAACAGTACGTATAAAGGGCAAAAAGGTTTCATTTATTTTTAATTTTATATTAATATTTATTTTATTTTAGGAGAGATTAGATATGAAGTTACAGTCTTTATTTAACATGCAGCGCCAGCTAGATCAACATATTGAAACAAATCATAAGCTTCAAAACGAAGACTTGGTTTCCCGCAAACTTCTTGCTTTATTAGTAGAATTAGGCGAGCTGGCTAATGAAACGCGTTGTTTCAAATTTTGGAGCCTAAAACCGTCGGCAGATAAAAAGGTTATTTTAGAAGAGTTCGTAGACGGTGTTCACTTCTTATTATCTTTAGGAATTGAATGGGGATTTGATTCAATTGAAGAACTTCCGGTTAAAGCGGACAAAGAAACTGCAACAGAACAATTTTTACATGTGTTCTCTTTGCTCACACAATTAAAAGGAAGCGTAGATCAAGAACAGTACATAGAATCATTCTCTTCATACATGGGTCTTGGAGAAATTCTTGGCTTCGCAGCTGAGGAAGTGAAAACGGCTTATATTATGAAAAATGAAGTGAACTTTAAGCGTCAAGACGAAGGGTATTAAGAAGAAAACATTTCCTCTGAAAATACTTTCTTATATAATAAAAGATATACATATGAAAGGGGTATGGATAAATGAAAAAGTTAGATGAAACATTACAAATGTTAAAAGACTTAACTGATGCAAAAGGTATTCCTGGAAACGAACGCGAACCAAGAGAAGTGATGAAAAAATATATTGAATCTTATGCTGATAGCATTTCAACAGACGGACTTGGAAGCCTTATTGCCAAAAAAGTTGGTGATGAAAAAGGCCCTAAAATTATGGTTGCAGGTCATTTAGATGAAGTTGGCTTTATGGTCACTCAAATTGATGATAAAGGCTTCATTCGTTTTCAAACTGTAGGTGGCTGGTGGTCGCAAGTTATGCTAGCGCAACGTGTTACAATTGTAACGCGCAAAGGCGATATTACAGGAGTTATCGGCTCTAAACCTCCTCATATTTTACCTGCTGAAGTACGTAAGAAGACGGTTGAGATTAAGGATATGTTTATTGATATCGGTGCATCTAGTCGTGAAGAAGCAATGGAATGGGGCGTAAAGCCTGGCGATCAAATTGTTCCGTACTTTGAATTTACCGTTATGAATAACGAAAAAATGCTTTTAGCTAAAGCATGGGATAACCGTATCGGCTGTGCTATTGCTATTGATGTGCTCAAGAATTTAAAGGGTCAAGAGCATCCAAACGTTGTATACGGCGTTGGAACAGCGCAAGAAGAAGTTGGTTTACGCGGTGCAAAAACGTCAGCCAATCTTATTCAACCTGATATTGCATTTGGCGTAGATGTAGGTATTGCTGGTGATACGCCAGGAGTGTCTGAAAAAGAAGCAGCATCAAAAATGGGTGACGGTCCACAAATCATTTTATATGATGCATCAATGGTTTCTCACAAGGGTCTACGTGACTTTGTAACAGATGTAGCAGATGAAATGAACATCCCATATCAGTTTGATGCGTTATCAGGCGGTGGTACTGATTCAGGAGCTATTCATATTTCAGCTAACGGCGTACCTGCACTATCTATTACAATTGCAACTCGCTATATTCATTCACATGCCGCAATGTTACATCGCGATGATTATGAAAATGCGGTGAAGTTAATTACAGAAGTTATTAAAAAACTTGATCGTGAAACGGTTAATAAAATTACGTTTGAATAAAACAAAAGGTGCACTCAATTTGAATGCACCTTTTGTACTTACTTTAAGCTATTTTCAAGTGTTGTTAAAATTTCTTCTTTTTCACTTTTAGGCGAGTTTTCCCATAGTACTTCGAAAAGTACACCTAGACCTGGAAGCATTTTTTCTTCACCGCTTTTGATAGCATCCATAATCGTTGCTTCAAGTTCTTCTTGAGAATTACCTGAAACATTTGATATAATAGCATTTCGTAAATTAAGATTCATCGTGATCACCTCAACTATAGATAGTAAAATCAAAAATAGTTTGTGTATGTCACATTCAATTTATGTATCGTAACTGAAATTGATAAATAGAGGAGTTATGTTTGGTGAAGCGAATTGATTCCGTGAAGAACCCACAGGTTAAACTATGGAAAAAATTACATACAAAAAAAGAGCGCGATAATCAAGGTTTATTTTTGGTGGAAGGCTTTCATCTTGTCGAAGAAGCTTTAAACCAAAGAGAAATGATTAAGTATCTCATTCTTGCTGATAATGTTGATATTCCATCGCATTGGAATGTTGATACGGTTGAGATGATTGTGGTGACGCCTGCTGTTATTAAAGCAATTGCTGATACAGAAACCCCTCAGGGAATTGCAGCCGTTTGTTACCAAAACCAATCATCATCCGTCTTACAGACAGCGCGTCGATTAGTGCTGTTAGATGCCGTCCAAGATCCAGGTAACGTAGGAACCATTATTCGTACAGCAGAAGCTGCTGGAATCGATGCAGTCATTATTGGAGCAGGTTGTGTAGATGTTTATAACAGTAAAGTCATCCGTTCGACTCAAGGTGCAATCTTTAACTTGCCTGTTATTAAGAAAGACTTAATTAGTGCGATTAAAGAACTAAAGGAATGTGGAGTTAGCGTGTATGGTACATCATTACAAAATGCTTCTGTGTACACGGAAGTTGAAAAGCCAGAAGCTTTTGCTCTGATTGTTGGTAACGAAGGGCAAGGTGTAAGCTCAGCGGTGCTGAATGAAACGGACCATAACCTATATATACCGATATTTGGAAAGAGTGAATCGTTAAATGTAGCAATTGCATCAGCAATTTTAATGTACTATTTACGTGGAATGTAGTTGCAACGGCTAGCCGTTTTCACTATAATAATACAATAGCTAAATATGCGAAAAGCAGTGATAGAGAGCAGTAGCTTATGTAGCGTTATTCAGGGAGAAAATGCCGTGACTGAAAGCATTTTTATAAGCGCAATAAGTGAATTCACCTCTTGAGTTGACACTTGGACCATCATTTTTGATGTAAAGGTGTTCCGGATATTCCGTTAACGTTAATGAAGTGAACTGTGCAGATGCATGGTTAACAAGGGTGGTAACGCGATTAAACCTCGTCCCTTTTTGGGAGAGGTTTTTTTTATTTGCAATTTTTTAAAACAAAAGGAGGATTATTCAATGAAAGAGCGTTTACAAGAGCTGCAACAAGAAGCGATTGTTAAAATTGATGACTCAAAAGATTTAAAAGCATTGAATGATGTACGTGTAGCTTATTTAGGAAAAAAAGGACCAATTACAGAAGTACTTCGCGGAATGGGGAAATTATCTGCTGAAGAGCGTCCTGTAATGGGAGCACTTGCAAATGAAGTGCGCGAAGCAATCGCTTCAAAGATTGAAGAAAAGCAAGCGGCGCTAGAAGCAGAAGAAATCAACCGTAAACTAGCTTCAGAAACAATCGATGTGACACTTCCTGGTCGACCAGTTAAAGTCGGTACACATCATCCGCTAACAAGCGTAATTGAAGAGGTTGAAGATTTGTTTTTAGGCATGGGCTATGAAGTAGCTGAAGGACCTGAAGTGGAGCAAGATTACTACAACTTCGAAGCGTTAAATTTACCAAAGGGTCACCCAGCACGTGATATGCAGGATACGTTCTATATTACTGAAGAAACGTTATTACGTACTCATACATCAACAGTACAAGCCCGCGTAATGAATGGAAATGAAGGGAAAGGTCCAATCAAAATCATTTGTCCTGGTAAAGTATATCGTCGTGATGATGATGACGCTACGCATTCACATCAATTTATGCAAATTGAAGGTTTAGTTGTAGATGAAAATATTCGTATGAGTGATTTAAAAGGAACGCTTGAGGTATTTGTGAAAAAAATGTTCGGTGCAGAGCGTGAAATTCGTCTACGTCCAAGCTTTTTCCCGTTTACTGAACCATCTGTTGAAGTGGACGTATCATGTGCTAAATGTGGAGGAAAAGGCTGTAATGTTTGTAAGCAAACAGGCTGGATTGAAATTTTAGGCGCTGGTATGGTACATCCAAATGTACTTGAAATGGCCGGCTATGACTCTAAAAAATATCGCGGCTTTGCATTTGGAATAGGCGTAGAGCGTATCGCTATGTTAAAGCACGGCGTTGATGATATTCGTCATTTCTATACAAATGATGCTCGTTTCTTAAATCAATTCAAACAAGTATAAAGGAGGGACTAACATGTTTGTATCATATCGTTGGTTGCAAGAATATGTAGATTTATCAGGAGTAAAAGCTGAAGAACTTGCTGATAAAGTCACAAAAAGTGGAATTGAAGTTGAAGGTGTAGAAAATTTAAATAAAGGCGTAAGCGGTGTTGTCATCGGTCACGTAGTAGAATGTGAACAGCATCCAAACGCAGATAAGTTAAGTCGTTGTCAGGTTGACCTTGGGGATGAAACGGTTCAAATCGTTTGTGGTGCTCCAAACGTAGCACAAGGTCAAAAGGTAGCGGTAGCTAAAGTAGGCGCTGTATTACCAGGCAATTTTAAAATTAAGCGTGCTAAGCTTCGCGGTGAAGAATCAAACGGCATGATTTGTTCTCTTCAAGAGCTTGGAATTGAAAGCAAGCTTGTCGCAAAAGATTACCAAGAAGGAATCTTTGTATTCCCAAGCGATGCTGAAGTTGGAGCAGATGCTTTAGAAGCATTGAATTTGCATGATGAAGTATTAGAACTTGGCTTAACGCCAAATCGTTCAGACTGTTTAAGCATGCTAGGGGTAGCTCATGAAGTAGCAGCAATCTTAAATCGTGAAGTAAAATACCCAGAGGTTGAGTTTCAAGAGACGGAAGAAAAAGCATCGGATTACATTTCAGTTGCAGTAGAAGCAAAAGAAGATAACCCTTTATACGTAGCACGTATGGTGAAAAATGTTAAAATTGCGCCGTCACCGCTATGGATGCAAACGCGCTTGATGGCAGCTGGGATTCGACCACACAATAACGTAGTTGATATTACAAACTACATTTTACTTGAATACGGTCAACCACTTCATGCGTTTGATTATGATCGTCTTGGCTCCAAAGAAGTTGTTGTTCGTCATGCACAAGAAGGCGAAGAAATTGTAACTCTCGATGATCAAAAACGTGTACTAAAAGAGAACCAGCTTGTCATTACAAATGGTAAAGACCCAATCGCTTTAGCCGGTGTAATGGGAGGAGCGAATTCTGAAGTCCAAGATGACACAGTAAATGTGTTAATTGAATCTGCTTACTTCCGCGGGTTATCTGTGCGCCAAACATCGAAAGAGCACGGTCTTCGTAGTGAAGCAAGTGCACGTTTTGAAAAAGGAATCGACCCAAGCCGCACACGTATAGCAGCTGATCGTGCTGCTGAACTAATGGCTGCTTATGCGGGTGGAGAAATTGTTTCAGGAACAGTTGAATTTGATGAAATGACAATTGAACCAGCTGTTGTATCTGTAACGCTTGAGCGCATCAATTATGTTCTTGGTACAGAGCTAGAAATGGCTGAAGTTCAAGAAATCATGAATCGTCTTCAGTTCGAAAGCAAAGTGGAAGGCGATGCCATTATCGTAACCGTTCCAACGCGTCGCGGTGATATTACAATTGAAGAAGATATTGTGGAAGAAGTAGCTCGTATGTATGGGTACGACCACTTACCAACAACTCTTCCTGTGACTGTAGCAACGCCAGGCCGTTTATCTGATTATCAGCTAAAGCGTCGTAAAGTACGCCGTTTCTTAGAAGGCGCTGGATTAGCTCAAACAACAACATACTCATTAACAAGTGCAGAGAAAGCAACACAGTTTGCATTAAATACTGCATCAACAGTTCGTTTAGCGATGCCAATGAGTGAAGACCGCAGCGTTCTTCGTCAAAGCTTAGTACCACACTTACTTGAAGCTGTTAAACACAATAACGCTCGTCAAACAGACTCAATTGCGCTATATGAAACAGGTTCAGTGTTTTTGGGAACTGAAGAAGGTCAGCTACCAATAGAAGAAGAGCGAGTAGCGGGAGCAATCACAGGCTTATGGCATTCTCACAGCTGGCAAGGTGAAAAGAAAGCAGCTGATTTCTATGTGGCTAAAGGCGTTGTAGAAGGATTATTATCAGCATTAGGTCTTGATAATCACATTGAATATAAGCCTACAAATCAAGAAGGCATGCACCCTGGACGTACAGCGGCAGTTGTATTAAATGGTCAAGAAGCTGGGTATGTTGGTCAGCTTCATCCAGTGACGCAAAAACAATATGGTCTTCGCGAAACGTACGTATTTGAGCTAAACTTAAAAGCAATCTTTGCGGCGAAAGTAGAAGAAGTTCGCTATTCTGCAATTCCTCGCTTCCCATCAATCACAAGAGATATTGCTCTTGTTGTGGATAAAGAAGTATTAGCAGGAGAACTTCAAACAGCGATTTATGAAGCTGGTGGAGAACTATTGAAAGAAGTTGCGGTGTTTGACTTATATGATGGTGAAAGAATGGAAGAAGGCAAAAAGTCTGTCGCTTTCTCTTTACGCTATCTAGATCCAGAGCGCACGCTTACGGATGAAGAAGTATCAGCAGCTCATGCTAATGTATTAAAAGTTGTTGAAGAACAATTTAAAGCAAGCTTACGTTCATAAAAAAAACAAGAGGCTGGGACATAAGTAATTCAGCCAATGATAAACCTGAACGATTGAGA
>NZ_KQ758655.1:0-45001 GCF_001457055.1 Priestia veravalensis
TTCTAAGAGACGAACAATAGCTGTTCCAATCTCTTTGGTTTGTCTGAACACGTTCGTTCCATTGCGCTACGGCCACTCGCTTTCCGCGGGGAGGAACCTGAGCTTCCTCGCTGCGCTGCGGGATCTCAGTTTTCCCTCTCTTTCCCGCAGGAGTCGAGTGTCCTACGCTCCATTCCACCCTGTTTCCAACATTGTTTTCACAATCAACAAAAAACCTGAACGATTAAAAGTGAGAAACTCTCAATCGTTCAGGTTTATCATTGGCTGAATTACTTATGTCCCAGCCTCCTGTTGTTTATTTTTCAGATAAAAATACTTTTTCAATATCATCTAGCATGATATTCGCAGCTAATACACCACCAGCAGTATTCCAGATTGCATCTTCTACAGGATACACGCTATCTGTTTTTGATACGTTCAAGTTTTTAAACAATGGATCGTTGGTCCACTCTTCAGCTACCTTTGTAGCTTCTCCATCACCAGTTTCGTATGAGAAGTAGAATAATTTATCTCCATCCATCGCTGGAATACGCTCTTTTGTTGCGTTCATTTCAGCTAAGTCGTTCTGCTGTTGTGATTCAGGACGAGCAAAGCCAAGTTGATCTAGAATTACACCAGAAAATGAATCTTTATGATAAATACGTACATCGCCAGCTGTAAAGCGTACAACTGAAATTTCTTCTTTCTTTTGGTCTCCAAGCTTCTCTTTTAAATCAGCCACTCGGTTATCAAAGTCAGCTAATACTTTTTTACCTTCATCTTCTTTATTTACTGCTTTTGAGTAAAGCTTGAAGTTTTCTTTCCAGTCGCCTCTTAGTTCTTCAGCAAAAACAGTTGGTGCGATTTGGCTTAATTGATCATACACTTTTTCTTGACGCATTTTGTTACCAATAATTAAGTCTGGCTTTAAAGATGCAATCGTTTCAAGACTAGGTTCGCTTTCAGTACCTACGCTTTTAACACCTTCCATTTGGTCTTTAATATGGTCATACCAAGGATCTCCTAACCAAGACTCTACTGCTCCGACTGGCTTAACACCCATAGCTAATAGTGCTTCCGTACCTTCATTTGTCAAAATAACAACACGTTTTGGCGTTCCGTCAATTTTTGTTTCACCCATTGCGTGTTTAATTGTATAAGACTGATCTTTTGCTGCGCTGTCGCTGTTTTCTTTTTCACCTTCAGATGATGAATTACCGCAAGCTGCTAAGAAAACAAGAACCATTACAGCCATCAGTGAGAATAAATATTTCACTTTAGACGCTTTCATTTAATGAACCCCCTATGTATGATTGATAATGATTTTCAATTGTAACTATGATAATATTGCAAAAATTAAAGGCTGTCAATAAAAAGTTGAAAATGATTCTCAAAGTCATTGACACTCATTTTAATGTTCCCTAAACTAAAAGAAAGTAATAGTTAAATAGGCTACCTTAGAGGAGCAATGAAGATGATTTTGCAAAATAGAAAAATGAGAGTAACTGGTTTAATTTTAAGTATAATCTTTCTACTAATTTGTATTGGTTTAAGCATTGTCTTAGGCTATACAGATACAAGCATAAAAACAGCTATAAATGCGTTCCAGTCGTTCGATGGTTCAAACGAACATTTAGTTATACAAAATGTTCGATTACCACGTGCTCTAATAGGTGCTGTTGTAGGTGCATGTCTTGGGATTGCAGGCGCAATGATGCAAGCGTTAACGAAAAATCCGCTTGCTTCCCCTGATATTCTTGGTGTGAATGCTGGAGCAGGTTTTTTTATCGTGGTTGCCATCATGATTTTTTCAGTAAACTCTCTGCAAGCCTTTACGTGGATTGCATTTGTTGGAGCGGCTTTAACCGTAGTAGCAGTGTATTTGTTAGGCTCGATTGGTAAAGAAGGACTAACGCCTATAAAAATGACGCTTGCTGGAGCAGCAATTGCTGCGTTTTTTTCTTCTTTAACACAAGGTTTACTCGTATTGGATGAAACAGCACTCGATCAAGTACTGTATTGGCTAGCAGGTTCAGTACAAGGGCGTAAACTAGAAGTGTTGTATGGCGTACTACCTTATATTGCTGTCGCAATTATCGTGTCATTTATTCTGGCAGGGAAAATAAATATTTTAAATATGGGTGAAGATGTGGCGAGAAGTTTAGGGCAGCGAACCGTTGCTGTCAAACTAACAGCAGGTATACTCATTGCCATCTTGGCAGGAGGAGCCGTTGCCATTGCAGGCCCTATTAGCTTTGTAGGTATTATCATTCCTCATATCGTAAGAGCGTTTGTGGGCCACGACTATCGTTGGATTTTCCCTTATAGCGCAGTAGCAGGGGGGATTTTGCTGTTAATTGCAGATATTGCAGCTCGCTATGTTATTATGCCGGAAGAGATTCCTGTTGGCGTTATGACTGCTTTTATTGGAACCCCATTCTTTATTTATTTAGCAAGAAAGGGCGCTAAAGCATGAAGAAATATCAACCGATTCGTTTAAAAAATCTCTCTTTTTTACTAAATATAAAAGCTACAATTATTATTTCAGTTTGTACGTTGTTACTGTTTGCACTCTTTGTATTAAGTGCTGGGATGGGTGAATTGTTCATTGGCCCAAATAAAATTATCGGAATTTTATTTGGGCAGGGCCTTGAGTTTGAAAAATTAGTGGTCACGTCATTTCGGTTACCTCGTATTCTTGTCGCTATTTGTGCAGGCATTTGCTTAGCGGCAGCAGGAGCCATTCTTCAAGGTCTTGTTCGTAATCCTTTGGCATCACCAGACTTAATTGGTTTAACGGGAGGAGCTTCTGTTGGAGTCGTTTTATTTTTAGCATTATTTAGCGACGAGAAAAACTCCCTAACAGTTAGCATTCAATGGCTGCCGCTTAGCGCATTTTTAGGCGCTTTAATTGTAGCAATCTTGCTTTATATTTTCGCTTGGCGAAACGGAGTATCACCGATTACCTTAGTACTGATTGGCATCGGCTTAACCGCTTTGACCAAGGCAATGACAACCTTATTTATGATTATGGGTCCAATTTATCAAGCGAGCCAAGCGAATATTTGGATTACTGGTAGCGTATATGGATCAAACTGGACAAATGTATATACGATTGCTCCAATTACTGTTATTTTAATCATTATTGCATTGGTTATGGTTCGTAACCTGAATATTCAAGAGCTGGGTGAAGAAGTTGCTATTAATGTGGGAAGTCATGTTCAAAAAAACCGCTTAATGCTGCTTGTAATGAGTACGGCACTAACGGGTACCGCCGTCGCGTTTGCTGGAGGTATTAGCTTTGTTGGGCTATTAGCACCTCATATTGCTCGCCGCCTCGTTGGCTCGTCGTTTGGAGTATTGCTTCCATTATCGGCACTGATTGGTGCAATTTTAATTGTGGCTGCAGATTTAGTAGGAAGAACGTTCTTTTTACCGCTTGAAATACCAGCAGGTGTTTTCACAGCAGCAATTGGAGCACCATATTTTATCTACTTGTTATATAAGCAGCGTAACGTCTAAACTTAATCTTTTCAAAAAAGGAGTGAAAGTCATGCATTCATTAGAAACAAAGTCGTTAAGCTTGTCGTATGGAGAAACAATGATTATCAATGAATTAGATTTGAAGATTCCTAAAGGAGAGATTACGGTTTTTATCGGAAGTAACGGCTGTGGGAAGTCAACGCTGTTACGCTCACTTGCTCGGCTTTTAAAGCCGCAAACAGGTTCGGTTCTGTTAGAAGGATCTAAAATATCATCTTTGCCAACAAAAGAAATTGCTAAGCAATTAGCTATCCTACCTCAAGGACCGGTAGCACCTGAGGGTCTTACTGTTTTACAGCTTGTGAAGCAGGGGCGTTACCCTTATCAAAATTGGTTTCGCCAATGGTCGAAAGAAGACGAAGAAAAGGTTCAAAAAGCGCTAGAATCGACAGGGCTAAGTGATTTAGCTGATCGTCAGGTAGACTCTTTATCTGGAGGGCAAAGGCAGCGTGCTTGGATTGCTATGACTCTTGCTCAAGATACGGATATTATCTTGCTTGACGAACCAACAACGTATTTGGATATGACTCATCAAATTGAAATCCTTGATTTGCTGTTTGAATTAAATGAAAAAGAACAGCGAACAATCGTAATGGTTTTACATGATTTAAATTTAGCATGTCGTTATGCTCACCATATTGTAGCACTTCAGGACAAACAAATTTATGCGCAGGGAAAACCTGAAGAAGTGATTACGTGTCAGCTGGTTCGTAATGTGTTTAATATGAATTGTGAAGTAACAGTTGACCCGCTTTTTGGGACACCGCTTTGTATTCCGCACGGCAGAGGAAGATGTGTGGTTCAAAAGGTTGGAGCTGAACTCCAGCATGCTTAATAAAAAAGAACAGCAAGCGTTAGCAGAGAAGTTTAGAGCTACTTTTATACAAACGTCAGCCTATGAGATGAAGATAGCAGATCTTGCTGATGAGCGGAAGATGGAGAGTGCTCTCTCTTTTATTCAAGACAAGATAGAAGCGCCCAACTTAAGAGTGGTCGCTTCTATTTTTGCAAAAAGATTAGGGTTTGTAGCAGCAGGCTGCTTATATGCCTTTTCTGTATGTCAAAAAAGAGTCGACGTGCAGCGCCTTTCTTTACAAGCAGAGTGTGAAGATGATGGGTTATGGTTACCTCAAGTCTATTACCCGGAACAAGCCATTACTCAAGTTGACGTAGCGAATCGAAACGAAGAACGAAAAGAAATAGTGACTGAACTCTTGTCTGAAGGATTTGAGTCAATCTGGAATCCACTTAATCAATATACAGGTATTTCAAAAAGGGTGCTGTGGGAAAATATTGCCGTGTACCTACTTTGGCTATATGACCAATTAAAAAAAGATAATAACGTCAATCAGCTTCAGTTAGAAGATGACTTTACTTATCTTTTCTATGAAGCAGCGGGTAATCAGTTTGGTCAATATGAAGTCAACCCTTTAAGGTGCTATACAAGAGCAAAAAGTCGTCAAACGTGCTGTCTATCCTATCAGCTGGCTGGAAAGAAGAAGTATTGTAAAAGCTGTCCCATTTTATGTCGAGCACAAGACAAGGAGGCGCCAATTTATGGATAAAGAATTTAACGAGAAGTTTGATGCACTTCTAGAAAAATATACGGAGCTCATGGTGGGAGAAACAAATCCAGATTTAAAGGATAAGATTGAGAAGTGGGCTTTGTATACATATATTTCAAAGTCAATGCCACCGTTAATTAAGCATTGGAATCATCAATATCCTGAGGCTAAGCAAGAGATGGTCGAACTAATTAAAGAAATAAAAAGCTTAAACGAAGAGCTTCGTGAAAGCAAAAGCTAAAAGAGGCTGGGACATAAGTAATTCAGTCAATGATAAACCTAAACGATTGAGAGTTCCTCATTTTTAATCGTTTAGGTTTTTTGTTGATTGTGAAAACAATGTTGGAAACAGAGTGGAATAGAACGTTCTTTTTTTGGGAAATTTGTTTTGTTATGTCCCATCCTCTTTTTTGTCTAAATAAATTGCAGAACGGGACAAAAATAAGGTACATATACTAGTAAAGAAAAGACGACAAGTTGCTAGTTGAATGTATCTCTATTTTCAAAAAAATGTTAAAATGTATAATAACTGCTATATTAAACGGTTCGGTGAAGGGTGGAAGCTTTAATATAAGCTCAGAAGATAAAAAATCGGGGGAAATGCTATGGAACAAACGATGCGCAACTTTTTTTTATTTTTATCTCAAAATAAAATGTTAACAAAGTTAGCGAAGCATTATGGCTTACGCTTTGGAGCCGCGCGTTTTGTAGCAGGTGAGACAATTGACGGAGCAGTAGACGTAGTGCGTGAACTAAATGACCAAGGGCTGGATGTTACAATTGATCACTTGGGTGAATTTGTTACAACGGAAGAAGAGGCTGGTTATATGACGGAACATTGTATCCAAGCAATTCGACGCATTCACCAAGAGAAGCTTAGCTCTCAGCTTTCATTAAAGTTAACATCAATGGGCTTAGATATTTCCACAGAGTTAGTGATGAAAAACATGGAATACATCTTGAAGGAAGCAAAACAATATAATGTATTCATTACAATTGATATGGAAGATTACCACCGCTGCGGAAAGACCATTAATATTTTTAAAGAACTTAAAAAGCGCTACGATAATGTTGGTACGGTGCTTCAAGCATACTTATATCGAACAGAGCAGGATATTAAAACCCTGAGTGGATACGCTCCAAACCTAAGACTAGTAAAAGGAGCATATAAGGAATCAGCGGCCGTTGCCTTTCCAGATAAAATTGATGTAGATGATAGTTTTAAGAATCTCATTAAATTACACTTGCTTAATGGTCACTATACAGCAATTGCAACGCATGATGATCAAATTATTGAGTATACAAAGAAGTTAGCAGTCATTCATGATATTCCGCGTGATCAATTTGAGTTTCAAATGTTGTTTGGTATTCGACCCGAGCGTCAAAAGCAGTTAAGGAAAGAAGGATATACGATGCGTGTATATGTACCGTACGGGAAGGATTGGTACGGATATTTTATGAGAAGGCTAGCTGAGCGTCCAGCGAATGTAGCTTTTATTTTAAAGGGCATTGTGAAAAAATAATATTCATGAAAAAGATCGAACAAGACGATACCTCCTTGTTCGATCTATAGCTTAATTATCCTGCATATTTTGTTTTCCATATTGTTGATTTTGAGATGTTTTTTTACCGTGATTATGCACTTCTTGTGTTGGGCCAGCATTTCCTTTAACGCTAGCTGCGCTTACACCTGCTGATGAAGGATCTTTTTTTAAGCGTGACATGGTATCACCTCCTGGGTTTAATATAACCAAAGAAATAAAAAATAGTTGTAAATAATTACGTTCGTATATTGCGAAAATTTAAAAAATGTTTTATAGTAATATCAGAGATTAAAAGTAGCTCTCTTTTTTTTAATTATAAAATGAATGACTATTCATTCAATGTATAGAGGGGGATGTAAGAATGAGCTTTAAAATTAAGAAGGCAGCTGTAATTGGCTCAGGGGTAATGGGATCTGGCATTGCAGCACACTTAGCAAACGCGGGAATCGAAACCTTGCTATTGGATATTGTGCCCAGTGAATTAAATCCGGAAGAAACCAAAAGTGGACTGACGCTAGAAAGTCCACAGGTACGTAATCGAATGAGCTTAACGGCATTAAAAAATTTAGCTAAGCAGAAGCCTGCTCCTTTAATGGCCAAATCACGAGTGGCTTTCATTCAGGCAGGAAATTTAGAAGATGACCTTGAAAAGCTGAGCGATTGTGACTGGATCATTGAAGTGGTGGTTGAAAGATTAGATGTAAAACAACAGCTCTTTGAAAAAGTTGATGCGGTAAGGAAGCCAGGAACTATTATAAGTTCAAACACTTCAGGTATTTCAATTGAAGCAATGGCAAGCGGTCGATCTGATGATTTTAAAACGCACTTCTTAGGAACACATTTCTTTAATCCACCGCGTTATTTAAAGTTATTAGAAGTTATTCCTACTGAAGATACAAAAGAAGAAGTTGTTCAATATATAAAGGATTTTGGTGAAAACATTCTTGGAAAAGGCGTTGTCCTTGCAAAAGATACGCCTAATTTTATTGCAAATCGAATTGGAACCTATGGTTTGCTGGTAACAGTTCAAGAAATGCTTAAAGGTGGCTATAGCGTTGGTGAAGTTGACTCCATTACGGGACCACTCATTGGAAGACCTAAAAGCGCTACGTTCCGAACGCTTGACGTTGTAGGACTTGATACGTTTATTCATGTGGCTAATAACGTCTACGATAAAGTGGATGGAAAAGAAAAAGAGGTTTTTAACATTCCTGCATTTATGAAAATAATGCAGCAAAACGGCTGGCTGGGAAGTAAGTCTGGTCAAGGATTCTTCTTGAAAAAAGGCAAAGAAATTCTAGAGTTAAATCCAGATACTTTACAGTATGAAGAGCGTAAAAAACTTAGAACAGCGTCTGTTGAATTAAGTAAACAAACAAAAGGATTCTCCAATAAAATGAAAGCGCTTCTATATTCGGATGACCGTGCTGGGTCCTTCTTATGGAAAATCATTAGCCCAGTCTTACTTTATTCAGCCCAGTTAAAAGATGAAATTGCAGATGATATTGTGGCTATTGATCAAGCGATGAAGTGGGGATTTGGCTGGGATTATGGTCCATTTGAAACATGGGATGCAATTGGATTCACCTCTGCGATTGAAAAAATGGAGACCGAAGGGTTAGAAATGCCTGACTGGATCAAGGAAATGAAGGAAAGCGGATTTTCTGCATTTTATAAAGAGCTAGATGGACAGAAAATTTATTATGATCGAAACGAATATAAACCAGTTGTGGAAAACAAAAAAATTGTCCATCTATCAGCATTAAAAGCGCAAGATAAAGTCATTAAAAAGAATAGTGGTGCGAGTTTAATTGATTTAGGAGATGATGTGGCGTGCTTGCAGTTCACATCACCAAACAATGCTATTGGTCTAGATATTATTCAGCTGCTAAATGAATCATTAGAGGAAGTGAATCGGAATTACAGAGGTCTAGTGATTGGAAATCAAAGTAAAAACTTCTGCGTGGGTGCGAATCTAGCCATGATTTTAATGGAAGCTCAAGACGATAATTTCTTTGAAATTGAATTTGTTATTCGTCAGTTCCAACAGGCGATGATGAAAGTAAAATATAATGAAAAACCTGTCGTTGCAGCACCGTTTGCGATGACGCTTGGCGGAGGAACAGAGATTTGTTTACCAACTGCTAAAGTTCAGGCATCTGCTGAAACATATATGGGGTTAGTTGAAGTCGGAGTTGGCTTAATTCCAGGTGGAGGTGGAAACAAAGAGCTTTACTTAAAGCAGTTAAAAGGTCTTCCAAATGATGTGACCTTAGATTTGCAGCAAATTGCAAATAAAACGTTTGAAACGATTGCCACAGCTAAAGTCTCTAGTTCTGCTCTTCATGCAAGAGAGCTAAATTTCTTAAATCACCAAGATGGCATCACCTCAAACCAAGACCATTTGCTTCATGAAGCAAAGCAGTCTGTTCTGTCATTATCTCAGGCCGGTTATAAGCCACCGATTCGTGAAAAAGTGCCGGTCGTTGGTGAAACGGGATATGCAACTTTATTGTTAGGAGCTCAATCAATGAAGTATTCAGGCTTCATTTCTGATCATGATTATGAAATTGCGAAGAAATTAGCGTTTGTTATTGCTGGCGGACGCGTACCTTATGGAACAAAAGTAGACGAAGATTATTTACTAGATTTAGAGAGAGAAGCATTCTTGAGCTTAGTGGGAGAGATGAAGTCTCAACAACGTATGCAACATATGCTAGTAAAAGGGAAACCATTGCGTAACTAAGGGGGAGAAGGAATGAGAGAAGCGGTAATTGTAGCCGGTGCTAGAACACCGGTTGGAAAAGCGAAAAAAGGTACGCTTGCTACGGTTCGTCCTGATGATTTAGGTGCAATTACGGTAAAGGAAACGCTGAGAAGAGCAGGAGGCTATGAAGGACCAATTGACGATTTAATTATTGGCTGTGCCATGCCAGAAGCCGAACAAGGCTTGAACATGGCTCGTAATATCGGAGCGTTAGCGGGACTTTCATATACCGTTCCAGCGATTACAATTAATCGTTATTGCTCTTCAGGGTTACAGAGTATTGCCTATGGAGCAGAGCGCATTATGTTAGGGCAGGCCAAGACGGTATTGGCTGGAGGAGCCGAGTCTATGAGCATGGTTCCGATGTTTGGAAATGTGGCTCGCCCGAATGTACAGCTGGTAGAAAATGCACCTGAATATTACATGGGAATGGGGCATACAGCTGAGCAAGTTGCGCTGAAATATGGCATTTCACGTGAAGACCAAGATGCATTTGCTGTAAGAAGTCATCAAAAAGCAGCTAAAGCTCTTCAAGAAGGCAAGTTTAAAGATGAAATTGTACCTGTTGAAGTGACGATGAGAAGGTTAAATAGTCAAAATAAAATGGAAGAAAATAAGGTTGTTTTTTCACAAGATGAAGGAGTGCGTGAAGGGACAACAGCAGCAATTTTAAGCAAGTTACGACCTGCATTTTCTATGACGGGTTCGGTAACGGCAGGGAATTCATCGCAAACAAGTGATGGAGCTGCTACCGTAATGCTAATGGACCGTGAACAAGCAGATGCAGAAGGTTTGCGTCCGCTAGCAAAGTTTCGTTCGTTTGCAGTTGGTGGCGTTCCACCAGAAGTGATGGGAATTGGTCCAATAGCAGCTATTCCAAAAGCATTAAAGCTAGCGGGACTTGAACTTTCAGATATTGGACTATTTGAGTTAAACGAGGCCTTTGCATCTCAAGCGTTAGGGGTTATTCGTGAATTGAACATTGACGAAGATCGTGTGAATGTTAACGGTGGAGCAATTGCTCTGGGCCATCCACTTGGCTGCACCGGCACAAAATTAACGCTCAGTTTATTGCATGAAATGAAGAGAAGAAATGAACAATTTGGCGTTGTAACGATGTGTATTGGTGGCGGGATGGGCGCTGCTGGTGTATTTGAATTATTAGCTTAATGAAATAAGGGGGATATGGAGATGGCAAACCAAACGGAACAAACAATTAAAGGTGGTAGCTTTTTAATTAACGATCTTTCAGCAGAGCGAGTATATACACCAGAGGATTTCACGAGTGAACATAAAATGATTGCCAAAACAACGGATGAATACGTTGAGAACGAAGTAATACCGCAAGTAGAATTTTTAGAAAAGCATGAGTTTGATCGCTCAGTAAAGCTATTAAAGCAAGCCGGTGACCTTGGATTACTAGGAGCTGATGTTCCAGAAGAGTATGGAGGTCTTGGATTAGATAAGATTGCATCGGCATTAATTGCTGAAAAAATGTCGCGTGCAGGCGGATTTTCTATCACACACGGTGCACATGTTGGAATCGGTTCTCTTCCGATTGTGTTGTTCGGAACAGAGGAGCAAAAGCAAAAGTATCTACCAGATTTAGCAACTGGAGGTAAGATTGCCGCGTATGCGTTAACAGAGCCAGGATCAGGTTCAGATGCATTGGGAGCGAAAACAGTCGCTCGTCTAAATGCAGAAGGTACTCACTACGTGTTAAATGGTGAAAAACAATGGATTACAAACGCTGGTTTTGCTGATGTATTTGTTGTGTATGCGAAAATAGATGGAGAGCAGTTCTCAGCGTTTATCGTTGAACGTGACTATGCGGGTGTATCTGTTGGTCCTGAAGAAAAGAAAATGGGTATTAAGAGCTCTTCAACGCGTACCCTTATTTTAGAAGATGCACATGTACCAAAAGAAAACGTACTTGGACAAATTGGAAAAGGTCATATCATCGCGTTTAATATCTTAAATATCGGTCGCTATAAGCTAGGTGTAGGGGCAGTAGGAGCTGGTAAGCGTGCGGTAGAATTAACTTCTGAATACGTGAATCAACGCCAACAGTTTAAGACACCGATTGCAAAATTTTCGTTAACACAAGAAAAGATTGCAACCATGGCATCGAAATTATATGCTTCTGAAAGCTCTGTTTATCGTACGGTTGGTCTCTTTGAAGACAGAATGGGTCAGCTATCGGAAGAGCAACAAAAAGATGGAAAAGAAATTGCTGCCTCAATTGCAGAGTATGCCATTGAGTGTTCGTTAAATAAAGTATTTGCAACGGAAGTGCTAGATTATTTAGTAGACGAGGGAGTTCAGCTTCATGGTGGCTATGGCTTTATGAGCGAATATGAAATTGAGCGCTTGTACCGTGATTCTCGAATCAACCGTATTTTTGAAGGAACAAATGAAATCAATCGTTTATTGGTGCCAGGAACGTACTTACGCAAAGCCTTAAAAGGTGAGCTTCCATTGTTACAAAAAGCTCAGTCACTACAGGAAGAGCTTATGATGCTAATGCCTGAAGAAGCTGGAGAAGGCGCATTAGATCAATCTAAACTATTAGTTCGTAATGGTAAAAAAATTGCGCTATTACTACTTGGTCTAGCAGCTCAAAAGTATGGTAAAAAACTTGAGGGTGAACAAGAGGTGTTAGTTAATATTTCTGACATGATAAGCAACGTATATGCAATGGAATCTGCTGTATTACGTACGGAAAAAGCAATTTTGAAAAATGGAGAAGAAAAAAATCAGCTTAAAGTCAACTATACAAAAGTATTCTGCCAAGAAGCATTTAATAAAATTGAAGCGGATGCAAAAGAAACGCTTATTGCTGTAGAAGAAGGAGATACGCTACGTATGATGCTCTCGTCATTACGAAAGCTAACTCGTCACACGCCGGTCAACGTTATTGTTGTTAAGCGAGAAATTGCAAAGGTTGTATTGGAAGAAGAGCGCTTTATTGTGTAATTTTAAAGTATGTAATAGAGAGCTGTGTAAAGGGAAAGTATGAGTATTCTCCTTTACACAGCTTTTCTTTGTTTAACTGCAAACTAAAATAGGTAAATTAAAGTTGGATGTGTTAAAATACGAAAAAGCGAAGAAAAAGGAGGCGAAATAATGAGCGTATTATTCTATTCATATCCTAAATGTGGTACATGTCGAAAAGCAAAACAATGGCTAGATCAAAATGGTGTGGCGTATGAAGAAATTCATATTATCGAAAATCCACCAACGAAAGAGCAGCTAACGAGCTATTATCAAAATAGTGGCTTGCCGCTAAAGAAATTCTTTAATACAAGCGGAAAGAAGTATCGTGAGCTAGGTCTGAAAGACAAAGTTGCAACAGCAAGTGATGAGGAATTACTTGAAATCCTTTCATCTGACGGGATGTTAATCAAGCGCCCGTTATTAACTGACGGTGATAAAGTAACGGTAGGGTTTAAAGAAGAAGAATTTGACACAACGTGGAAATAAATTTAAAATTCCGTGCGGATTCAAATAGAAAAAACCTGTTGTTTACGTTACACTGATAAGAGGTAGTCGTTGCTATTCATTAGCGGCATACATAATTTATTGGAGGGATTAAGATGAGTACACCAAAAGAGTTGCGTTATTCAGAAGAGCATGAGTGGGTAAAAAGCGAAGGAGAAGTTTGCCGGGTAGGAATTACACACTTTGCACAATCTGAACTTGGTGACATTGTATTTGTTGAGCTTCCAGAAGTTGGCGATAAAGTTGAAGCAGACGAGCCGTTTGGTAGCGTAGAATCTGTGAAAACAGTATCAGAGCTATATGCACCAATTAGCGGTGAGGTTGTAGAAGTAAACGAAGAATTAAGCGATAATCCTGAGTTTGTAAACGAGTCTCCATATGAAAAAGCATGGATGGTTGTAATTAAGCCTGCTGATTCGGCAGATGTTGAGAAGCTTATGACAGCTGAACAATACGATGAAATGATTAACGAAGGTTAATTGACTTCATCTTAAGACATTTCACTTAGTATATCCATAATTTGTCTTCATGGACCTATAACAAAAAGGGCACTCTATTTAGTAAACAAGCTAAAGGGGTGTCTTTTTATGTTCGAACATAAAAAAGTTGACATAACGGATCGAATTACAGCAAAATTTCATGAAAATGGTATGCAATTGTATGTAGATAAACAATCAATTGGCCATGTGAATTATGGTGCAACGGGTAATCAATATAATTTAGAGTCAGGTTACACGCAAGAAAATAACAAGATTTATCAGTATGCTGACGTCCAGGCTGGAGCTACACAAAAGTATACGGACTGCGATTCAGAAGAGGGTTGGTGCTAAATTTAGCATGAAACCTCTGAGTGCAAGACTGATGGCGCCAACCACATAAGGTTTGGCGCCATCAGTCTAAGATGATCGAAAATAGTCTATTTTTTCAATAAAAAACAATTCATATATGTTCTTTTTACAGCAAAATCTTTTAAAAAACAGGGGAACTGTGTTACATTAACGAATATTGTATAGCATAAAGGAATAACGTTACTATACAACTGATAATCATAGGTGATGACGATGCGTTTAATAGAAATTGAAAAAGTAATTATTGTAGAAGGTAAGTCTGACAAAAAGCGAATCGAAAGTATTATTAATGAACCGATTGAGATTATTTGTACAAATGGAACCATCAGCTTGTCAAAGCTAGATGAGATTATCGATTCCACGTATGATAAAGATGTGTATATCTTGGTTGACTCAGATGATTCCGGCAATAAATTACGGAAACAGTTTAAAAAAGAACTTCCGGAAGCGGAGCACCTTTATATCGATAAAATGTATCGTGAGGTAGCGGCGGCCCCAAGAAATCATATTGCTACGGTACTTTTAAGTGCTAATATAGATGTTAACGCAGAATTTTTAATATAGAAGGATGAGTAACATGGAAGAGTGGACAGAGGAACAGCTAGACGAAAAGCTAAATAAAGACGAGCGTACGGTTATTTTTTTCCATACACCCCTTTGTGGAACGTGCCAACTAGCTAAAAAAATGTTAACAGTAGTAGAAGCGATTATTCCAGACTTAACAATCGGAATGAGTAATTTAAACTATATGCCTGCTAAAGCGTCTTTGCTCGAAATTGAAAGTGTTCCATGCCTAATTGAATATAGAAATGGCGAAGTGAAGCAGAAGCTGTATGCTTTTCACTCTGTTGAATATGTAATGGAACGTCTTAGTTAAACAAACATTTGTTTAAGGGTGTGCATGGGATTATTATCCTATGCGCATTTTTTGTTGACACCCTTTCTGACACATGCTAGAATCACAAACATAAATAAATGAATATTTGATGAAAACAAAATAATTTCAATAATTTGTCGTTAACTCTTATCAAGAGAGGTGGAGGGACTGTGCCCTATGAAACCCGGCAACCGTCAGACTAACTGAAATGGTGCCAATTCCTGCAAAGCATAAGCTTTGAAAGATGAGAGAAAGGATTTTATCAAAAACCTTTCTGCTCACGTGTAGAAAGGTTTTTTTATTTTCTAAAAGCAAGGACACACTAAGCAGACAGAGCAAGTCAACAAAGAAGGTGAAGAAGATGATTACGTTACAAGATGTAACGAAAATATATGATGCTAAAAGTGGGAAAGTCACGGCCGTTGATCAGGTTAATTTATCAGTGGCAAAAGGTGAAATCTTCGGCATCATTGGATATAGTGGAGCAGGGAAAAGCTCTCTTATTCGCTTATTAAATGGTTTAGAAACACCTACTTCTGGAACAGTAGAAGTAGCAGGAAATCAAATTGGGAAAATTAAAGGTGCTAAGCTTAGACAAGCTCGCCAAGAAATTAGCATGATTTTTCAGCATTTTAATTTACTTTGGTCTCGTACCGTGCAAGAAAACATTGCGTTTCCACTTGAAATTGCCGGTGTTCCAAAAAACAAACGAGCAGAACGTGTAAACGAGCTCATTAAACTAGTTGGATTAGAAGGTAGAGAAAATGCCTACCCATCTCAGCTGAGCGGCGGGCAAAAACAGCGTGTAGGAATTGCAAGAGCGTTAGCTAATAACCCAAAAGTCTTATTATGTGACGAAGCAACATCGGCACTTGATCCACAAACAACAGATTCGATCTTGGATTTGCTAGTTGATATTAATGAAAAGCTAGGTTTAACGATTGTCTTAATCACGCATGAAATGCACGTAATCCGTAAAATTTGTCATCGTGTAGCTGTGATGGAAAATGGAAAAGTAGTCGAACAAGGAGAAGTACTTGAAGTATTCCGTAAACCACAGCAAAATATTACAAAGCGATTTGTACAGCAAATTTCAGAGCCAGAAGAAACGTTTGAGACAGTGGAGCAGGTGAAGGAACTTTATCCAAGCGGTCGAATTGTTCAGCTCACATTTGTAGGTGGAAAAGCGGAGCAACCGCTCATTACGAGCATTTTAAAAGCATTTGATGTCACGATTAACATCTTACAAGGGAAAGTTTCTTATACACAAACGGGCTCTTATGGAACCTTATTTATTCATTTAGATGGTGAAGAAGCAGAGGTTAATAAAGTAATTGAGTACATCCGTGAACAACAGGTAGAAATTGAGGTGATGACGGATGCTAACTGAATTATTCCCAAACGTAACGTATGATAAATTTAGTGCAGCAACGATTGAAACACTTTATATGACAAGTATCTCAGTTGTTGCCACGTTTATATTAGGAATTGTGCTAGGCTTACTTCTATTTTTAACAGGCAAAGGTCAGCTTTGGGAAAACCGCTTCGTTAATATTATTATAGGAGCTTTTGTAAACATCTTTCGATCCATTCCATTTATCATCTTACTAATTTTGCTCATTCCGTTTACAAAAGCAATTGTGGGAACAATGCTAGGAGCAGAAGCAGCTTTGCCAGCTCTTATTGTTGGAGCCGCACCATTTTACGCGCGTATGGTTGAAATCGGCCTTCGCGAAATTGATAAAGGTGTGATTGAAGCAGCAAAATCGATGGGAGCGAAAACAAGCACAATTATCTTTAAAGTGCTGCTTCCAGAATCAATGCCTGCTTTAATTTCTGGTTTGACGGTTACAGCAATCGCACTCATTGGCTATACAGCAATGGCTGGAGCGGTTGGAGCTGGTGGTTTAGGAAACTTAGCATATTTAGAAGGCTTCCAGCGAAATAATAGTGATGTAACCCTTGTTGCGACAGTTTTAATTTTAGTGATTGTATTTATTATCCAGTTTATTGGTGATTTTATCACGTCTAAAATTGACAAACGATAAGAGGAGGAAATATATTATGAAAAAATGGGTTTCAACATTTGCTTTATCATCTGCTTTAGTTTTAGGTGTAGCTGCTTGTGGTTCATCTGGAGGCAGTGGGTCAGATTCATCAGAAGACGAAAAGAAAATTGTGGTGGGGGCGTCAAACATTCCTCACGCTGAAATTTTAGAAGAAGCAAAGCCATTGTTAGAGGAAAAAGGAATTGAGTTAGACATTAAACCATTCCAAGATTATATTTTACCTAACACAGCACTAGATGGAAAAGAAATTGATGCGAACTACTTCCAACATATTCCTTATCTAGAATCTGTATTAGAAGAAAACCCAAATTATGATTTTGTAAGTGCAGGAGCTATTCATATCGAACCAATCGGTATCTACTCTAAAAAGTACAAGTCATTAAAAGACCTTCCGAAAAACGGTACGGTAATTATGCGTGATGCAGTAGCAGAACAAGGTCGTATTCTTTCAATTTTTGAAAAAGAAGGCGTAATTAAGTTAAAAGAAGGCGTTAAAAAGCAAGATGCAACGCTTGATGATATTGTAGAAAACCCTAAAAACTTAACGTTTAAAGCAGACGTTGAAGGTGGTTTATTACCTCAAGTGTATAACAACAATGAAGGCGATGCGGTTGTTATTAACGCAAACTATGCGTTAGATGCTGGTTTAGACCCTGTTAAAGATCCAATCGCTGTAGAATCAAAAGAAAACAATCCATATGCAAACATTATCACAGTTCGTAAAGGTGATGAAAACAAAGAAGAAGTAAAAGCGTTAGTAGAAGTACTTCACTCAAAAGAAATTCAAGACTTCATCGAAGAGAAGTATAAAGGCGCAGTGCTTCCTGTAAACGAATAAACAGATTAAAATCGACTAGGTTTAGGCTTGGTCGATTTTTTCTATTTTTAGCGTTAAGTATAACTCCGATTTGTATCATCCATACTAATGATGAAAACTATGACGAATGGAGTTGGCAAGAGGGATGCAACAAGAAACAAGTCATTCAACAGAGCAGGCACTTCATAATTATAAGGTAGGAATGGGAACATTCAGTGAAAAGCTTCCACGATTGACTGAAACGTTCAACACTTTCACAGAGGCTTGTTTTGAAGAAGGGTCTGTTTCTAAAAAAGACAAGCAGCTGATTGCATTAGGAATTAGCGTTGTAGCTCAAAATGAATATTGCATGATTTATCATACAAAAGGTTGCTTAGATAACGGAGCAACTGAGCAAGAGATTTTAGAAGCTTGTGGCGTTTCGGCAGCATTTGGTGGCGGAGCAGCGATGAGTCAATCTGTCACGTTAGTGCAGGAATGCGTGCAGGAATTAAAACGTCAAACACACTAAAATAAATGATAAGCAGACGTTGCTTTAAAGGTTGGTTACGCCTATGAAAGCAACGTTTTTTATACGGGTAAAATATGTATACATATAAGAACAAAGCGTTTATCTCAAAAGGTTGCTATAAGTTTTCATTTGTTATAAGATTGTAATGAGAATAAAATGAGAATAATTAAAAAGATATAGGTATATCTGATTTTAGTATATACATCTATAACTGGAGGTTTTAGTATGGCAGGTTCAACTTTAATCATTAAAGATCTTCATGTTTCAATTGAAGGCAAAGAGATTTTAAAAGGTGTTAACTTAGAAGTTAAAGGCGGAGAGATTCATGCAATCATGGGTCCAAACGGTACAGGTAAATCCACTTTATCTTCAGCAATTATGGGGCACCCTAAATATGAAGTAACACAAGGTAGCATTACACTTGATGGTGAAGACGTACTTGAAATGGAAGTGGACGAGCGTGCGCGTGCAGGTCTGTTCCTTGCAATGCAATACCCAAGTGAAATTAGCGGCGTAACAAATGCAGACTTCTTACGTTCATCAATTAATGCGCGTCGTGAAGAAGGCGATGAAATTTCACTAATGAAGTTTATCCGTCAACTAGATAAAAACATGGACTTCTTAGAAATGGATCAAGATATGGCACAACGTTATTTAAATGAAGGTTTCTCTGGTGGAGAGAAAAAGCGTAACGAAATCCTTCAACTAATGATGTTAAAACCTGCTATTGCAATCCTTGATGAGATTGATTCAGGTTTAGATATCGATGCGTTAAAAGTAGTATCAAAAGGAATCAACGAGCTACGTGGTAGCGATTTTGGTTGCTTAATGATTACTCACTACCAACGCCTATTAAACTACATTACACCAGACCATGTTCACGTTATGATGCAAGGTCGCGTTGTGAAATCAGGCGGTCCTGAATTAGCTCAGCGCTTAGAAGCAGAAGGCTATGACTGGATTAAGAAAGAATTAGGTATTGAAGACGAAACTGTAGGGCAAGAAGCATAAGCATTAGGAGGATTTCTATGACTATTGATACAAAATTACCATTTGATCAAGCGTACGTTCGCAGTTTTTCTGAAAAAGCTGCTGAGCCGAAATGGTTGTTAGATCTTCGTTTACAAGCTCTTGCGAAAGCAGAAGATCTTCCACTACCAAAACCAGATAAAACAAATATTACAAAGTGGAACTTTACAGATTTCTCAAAGCATGATGCTGAAGCAAAAGCAATTTCTTCAATTGACGAGCTTCCTGAGTCTGTAAGAGCACTTATTGATACAGAAGCGGTTAAAAACTTATACGTTCAGCGTGACCAAACAGCTGCATATGCAACGTTAACAGATGAGTTAAAAGAGCAAGGAGTTATCTTTACTGATATCCAAACAGCTGCAAAAGACCACGAAGAGCTTGTACAAAAGTACTTCATGAAAGACGGTGTAAAAGTGGATGAGCATCGCTTAACAGCTCTTCACGCTGCACTGCTTAACGGTGGCGTATTTGTTTACGTTCCAAAAAACGTTGAAGTAAAAGAACCACTTCAAGCTGTTTTCGTACGTGAAGATGAAGAAGCAGCACTTTTCAACCATGTTATTGTGGTTGCAGAAGATAATAGCTCTGTTACGTATGTAGAAAACTACATTGCTACTTCTGAAGAGTCAAACGGTGTAGTAAACGTTGTGACAGAAGTATTTGCAAATAACAATGCAAAAGTAACGTTCGGTGCGGTAGACTACCTTGCCAAAGGAACAACTAGCTACGTAAATCGCCGTGGTGTTGCTGGTAAAGACGGTCGCATCGAGTGGGCATTAGGCTTAATGAGTGAAGGAAACACAGTTTCTGAAAACATCACATACCTAATGGGCGATGGTTCATACGGTGATACGAAAACAGTTACAGTAGGTCGCGGTGAGCAAAAGCAAAACTTAACGACGAGTATTATTCACTTCGGTAAGCATTCTGAAGGTTACATCTTAAAACATGGTGTAATGAAAGATAGCGCGTCTTCAATCTTTAACGGAATTGGTAAAATTGAACACGGTGCATCTAAATCAAATGCAGAGCAAGAGTCTCGCGTATTAATGCTAAGCGAAAAAGCTCGTGGAGATGCTAACCCAATCTTATTAATTGATGAAGATGATGTAACGGCAGGACATGCAGCTTCTGTAGGTCGCGTAGATCCATTACAGCTTTATTATTTAATGAGCCGTGGTATTCCACAAGTTGAAGCTGAGCGCTTAGTTATTCATGGGTTCTTAGCTCCAGTTGTAAATGAGCTTCCGGTTGAAACGGTGAAAAAACAGTTAACGGAGTTAATTGAAAGGAAAGTTCGATAATGAACGTTTCTGATATTCGCAAACAGTTTCCGATTTTAGACCAAGAAGTAAATGGACACCCGCTTGTTTACTTAGATAGCGCTGCTACTTCTCAAAAGCCAATCCAAGTGATTGAAGCACTGAATAAGTACTACAGAGAATACAACTCAAACGTACACAGAGGTGTTCATACACTAGGTACAATGGCTACGGATGGCTATGAAGGTGCTCGTGAAAAAGTAAGAAAGTTCATTAATGCGAAATCAACAGAAGAAATTATCTTTACGCGTGGAACAACTACAGCGTTAAATATTGTTGCTGCTAGCTACGGACGTGCCAACTTGCAGCCTGGTGATGAAATTGTGATTACGTATATGGAGCATCACAGTAACATCATTCCATGGCAGCAAGTTGCAAAAGCAACAGGAGCAACATTAAAATATATTGATCTTACAGAAGATCATGCTCTTTCATTAGAAACGGTTAAAGAAACGATTACGCCAGATACAAAAATTGTTTCGGTTATGCACGTTTCTAACGTATTGGGCGCAATCAATCCGGTAAAAGAAATTGCGGAAATTGCTCACCAACACGGAGCAATCATGGTTGTAGATGGTGCACAAAGTACGCCTCATATGAAAGTTGACGTACAGGACTTAGACTGCGACTTCTTTGCGTTTTCTGGTCATAAAATGTGCGGCCCAACAGGTATTGGCGTACTGTATGGAAAAAAAGAATTATTAGAAAAGATGGAGCCGGTTGAATTTGGAGGCGAAATGATTGATTTCGTTAACCTATACGATTCAACGTGGAAAGAGCTTCCTTGGAAATTCGAAGGTGGAACGCCTATTATTGCAGGTGCAATTGGATTAGGTGCCGCTATTGATTTTCTAGAGGAAGTGGGCTTGGATAATATTCTTGCTCATGAGCATAAATTAGCAAATTACGCACTAGACCGTCTTTCAGAAGTAGAAGGCATTACCATCTACGGACCAAAAGAGCGTGCTGGCGTCGTGACGTTTAATCTTGATGATGTTCATCCGCATGACGTAGCGACTGTTCTTGATGCTGAGGGAGTTGCTGTACGCGCAGGGCATCATTGTGCACAGCCGTTAATGAAATATTTAAATGTATCTTCAACTGCACGTGCAAGTTTCTACTTGTATAATACAGAAGAAGAAATCGATCAATTAGTGTCATCACTAATTAAAACGAAGGAGTATTTCACAAATGTCTTTTAACAATTTAGATACTCTTTATCGTCAAGTGATTATGGATCATTATAAAAACCCTCGAAATCGTGGGTCTTTAGAAGAAGATACGGTTCAAATTCAAATGAATAATCCAACGTGTGGTGACCGTATTGAACTATCACTTAAAGTAGAAGATGGCAAAGTAACGGATGCAAAGTTTGAAGGAGAAGGCTGTTCAATCTCTATGTCATCTGCTTCAATGATGACACAGGCAATTAAAGGGCAAGAGATTGAAACAGCTCTTGAACTTGCGAACATCTTCTCAGATATGATGCAAGGAAAAGAGTATGATGATAGTATAGACTTAGGAGACATTGAAGCACTTCAAGGTGTTTCAAAGTTTCCAGCACGTATTAAATGTGCAACATTAGCGTGGAAAGCGATGGAAAAAGGCCTAAAAGAACAGAATTAAGTCCTGTTAGGCCTTTGTTCATTCCCAATCCTATCAAGTAGGGGGTAATAACAAATGGCAAAAAAGATGCCGGAAATCGGCGATTATAAATACGGGTTCTCGGATAAGGACGTTTCTATTTTCCGTTCTGAAAGAGGATTAACAAAAGAAATTGTAGAAGAAATTTCTCGCATGAAAGATGAGCCACAGTGGATGCTTGACTTCCGCTTAAAATCACTTGAGCATTTTTACAGCATGCCAATGCCACAGTGGGGCGGCGATATGTCTAGCCTGAACTTTGATGAAATTACGTACTATGTAAAGCCTTCAGAGAAGTCAGAGCGCTCTTGGGATGAGGTTCCTGAAGAGATTAAACAAACGTTTGATAAGCTTGGTATTCCAGAAGCGGAGCAAAAATACCTAGCTGGTGTATCTGCTCAGTACGAATCTGAAGTTGTATATCACAACATGAAAGAAGACCTTGAAGCACAAGGAATCGTATTTAAAGACACAGATACTGCATTAAAAGAAAACGAAGAGATTTTCCGTGAGCACTGGGCGAAAGTAATTCCGCCAACTGACAACAAATTTGCTGCGTTAAACTCAGCTGTTTGGTCTGGTGGTTCATTTATCTACGTCCCAAAAGGTATCAAAGTAGATACGCCACTTCAAGCATACTTCCGTATTAACTCTGAGAACATGGGTCAATTCGAACGTACGCTAATCATCGTAGATGAAGGTGCACACGTACACTACGTAGAAGGCTGTACAGCGCCGGTTTATACTACAAACTCTCTGCACAGTGCTGTTGTAGAAATCATCATTAAAAAAGACGCATACTGCCGTTATACAACGATTCAAAACTGGGCGAATAACGTATACAACCTAGTAACGAAGCGAGCTGTATGTGAAGCGAATGCAACAATGGAATGGGTTGATGGAAACATCGGTTCTAAATTAACAATGAAATACCCAGCTGTTATCCTAAAAGGTGAAGGCGCACGTGGTATGACATTATCCATTGCATTAGCTGGTAAAGGCCAACACCAAGATGCGGGTGCGAAAATGATTCACTTAGCACCAAATACGTCTTCTACAATTGTTTCGAAATCTATTTCGAAGCAAGGCGGTAAAGTAACGTACCGTGGTATCGTTCACTTTGGTCGCAAAGCTGAAGGTGCTCGTTCAAACATCGAGTGTGATACGTTAATTATGGATAATCAATCAACATCTGATACAATTCCATACAACGAAATTTACAACGATAACATCTCTTTAGAGCACGAAGCGAAAGTTTCAAAAGTATCTGAAGAGCAGTTATTCTATCTAATGAGCCGCGGTATTTCTGAAGAAGAAGCAACAGAAATGATCGTAATGGGCTTCATCGAACCATTTACAAAAGAACTTCCAATGGAGTATGCGGTAGAAATGAACCGTCTAATCAAGTTTGAGATGGAAGGATCTATCGGGTAATAAATGATTTTTTTAAACTCGCTTGTATATACAAGCGAGTTTTTTGATGAGTTTGTATTAAAATAATAGGTGCACAGTTTGATACATATTGGAGGGATTTTGTGATATACGTAGGCGTAACAGGGTGGGGAGATCATTCATCTTTATATGAAACGGGCGTGCCTGCGCGAGATAAGCTCGCTGTATACGCAGGTCACTTTCCAACAGTTGAAGTAGATGCATCTTTTTATGCTATTCAGCCTAAAACAACGGTCGAAAAGTGGGTAGCAGATACCCCCGATTCGTTTCAATTCGTTGTCAAAGCTTATCAGGGTATGACGACAGGGCATATGCGGAATGAAATACCGTTTGATAGCAAAGACGAGATGTTTGATGCATTTATGGATTCTGTGACTCCTTACGTAAAAGCGAATAAACTTGCAATGATTTTGTTCCAAATGCCGCCCTGGTTTAATTGTACGAAAGAAAATGTTAATTATTTGCGATACAGCCGTGAAAAATTCGGTGATTTACCCGTTACGTTAGAGTTTCGTAACCAGTCTTGGTTTACGCCACAGTGGCATGATAAGACACTTATGTTTATGGAAAAAGAGAAATGGATTCACGGCATTTGTGATGAGCCACAAGCAGGTGAAGGGTCTGTGCCGACCGTTTTACATCCTACGAGTGCTGAGAAAACGCTGATTCGATTTCATGGTCGAAACGTTCACGGTTGGAATAAAAGTGGAGACCCTAACTGGCGTAAAATTCGCTTTTTGTATCGTTATAATCACCAAGAATTACTTGAATGGAAGCATCGTATTGAAGAATTAAAGCAGCAGACGAAAGATATTTACATCGTTTTTAACAACAATTCGGGCGGAGACGCGGTTGATAATGCTAAGGAATTAATTCATTTGCTGGACATTCGGTATACCGATTTGGCACCTAAACAGTTAAATTTATTTGATTGACTGCTAAAACAGATTGATGAGCGCATACCGTCTTAAACAATTAAGTTAGAAATAAAGTATGTGCTTTCTTGTATAATTATAAAAAAACGCCCTAAAGCTCACTCTTTTTGAAAATCATCATACCTTGATTAAGAAAGGAGTGGGGAATTTGATTACATTAGAACCTGTTGTTATTAATGGTCATACGTTCAATGCGGTTACCGTACTGCTTCCAAAAACAACGCTTTTAACAGTCTCTTCCGATAAAGGATATATTATGTGTGGAGCATTAGACGTTGGCCTTTTAAATGAAAAGCTGGTCAGTAGACAAATCATTGCCGGAAGAGCAGTTGGCGTTCGAACAATTGAAGATCTTTTAAATGCACCTTTAGAGTCTGTTACTGTGGAAGCAGAAAGTTTAGGCATTCATCCAGGTATGATAGGGCGCGAAGCTTTATTAAAAATGGTATAGTTAGGAATAAAGTCCTTTATATTCAAATTTTGTCTAAAAGGATTCAATGGAGAGGTAGTAAATGCTCTACCTCTTTTATAGCGATTATAAAATAATAGATAGTTAGGGAGTTACTATGAAATTAGTTGCAATTCAATCATTGAGCCCAGGTGCATGTTTAGCAAAACCAATATTAGATGAAGCAGGAAAAACGCTAATTAATACAGGCATACCTTTGACAGAGACTATTATTAATCGTTTACAGCAGCGAGGTGTTACGTTTGTATACATAGGTGATAAACGAACAAATGATATTGTTGTAAATTCTACTTCTACCATCCCATTTTCACTTCGGAAAAAGGCAATGGAATCAGTGGAAGATGTCTTTCACTCTCTTCAAAAAAAGCATGAAAAAACGCGTGTTGCACTTTTAGAACAATCGGTTCGTGAAGTACATAAGGTTGGCAATCAATTAGTAGATGAGATTATGAATAATAATGATGTATTGTCATTGTTAACGGATGTATATATATACGATAACTATGTATTTTCTCATTCTGTGAACGTGACGCTTTATGCCCTTTCACTCGGAAAAGAAATAGGATTAACTCAGCCTGTTCTAGAGAAGCTAGGTGCAGGAGCTATGCTACATGATGTAGGGAAAATGTTAATTCCCCAAGATATTCTAAACAAGCCCGGAAGATTAACGGATGAAGAATTTAAGTTAATGAAAAAGCATACTACATACGGGTACGAATTATTGCGAAGTACTCCTAATGTCTCTGCGCTCTCCGCCTCTTGCGCATATCAGCATCATGAAAGATTGGATGGATCAGGGTATCCATTAGGAATTAAAGAAGAGCGAATTCATTTATTTAGTAAAATTATCGCAATTGCGGATGTGTACGATGCCGTGACGTCAAATCGCGTGTATAGAAGCGCTCTTCTCCCTCACGAGGGGCTAGAGATTTTGTATGCGGGTGCAGGAAGTCAGTTTGATAAAGATATGATTAGCGCTTTCAGAAGGGCAATTGCTGTTTATCCTATTGGTCTTTTTGTAACGCTGAATGACCAAAGAAAAGGCATAGTAAGTAAGCAAAATAAAGGCCTAAGTGATCGACCTTACATTCTTATTCAAGAAGAAGGAGGCAGGGTTTTAGATAAACCTTATGAAATTGATTTAAAAGAAAGTCCTACATTAATAATTATCAGCAACGATTTAAAACAAACATAGAAAACTTTTAGAAAATAGCGTTAGCCCTCCTTGTTTATGCATACATATAGCTTGTAAGGAGGGATTTTTTTGATTAGGGTTCGCCGAAGAGTATTGAAAAAGGGACCTATACCATTTCGCTATGTTGTACTACTAACAATTGTTTTTTTTCTGCTTTCTACTGGAGCGGGAATATGGTTAATTAATAGAGGAATTGAACCAACCTTAATGAAATATGCAGAAGCCCAGACTAAAGAGATTGCAACGCTTGTTATTAATAAGGCCGTTAATAAACAAGTGGTAGACCAACTTGATGTGAACGATATTATTAAGACAGAAAGTACGCCGGATGGGCAGGTAGCCAAGATTGATACGGCAGTCGTAAATCGTATTAGAGCTCAAACGACATCTTTAGTCCAGGCTAATTTACGAGAAGCTGAAAAAGGAAATTTAGAAGAATTAGAGATTCCAACGGATATTAATATTGAACCAGATGAAAAGCTCAGGCAGCGAGGAATTGTCTATCAAGTTCCATTAGGGCAAGCTACAAACAATGCCTTACTAGGAAATCTAGGACCTTTAATCCCGGTTAAATTTCATGCAATTGGTGATGTGCAATCAGACGTTGTACGGAAAATAGAGGAATACGGAATTAACGGTGCTTTTTTAGAAATTTCAATTGAAGTTCAGGTTAACGTTCAGGTGATTATTCCCTTTGCTACAAAACAGACAACCGTTCAAGCGACAGTGCCTGTAGGGATGGCGATGATTCCAGGGAACGTACCGGATTATTTTAACGGTGGCACTAACTCAGCCTCTCCATCTATTGAACTAAAGAAGAAATAGCCGGTTGATAACTTTATACTTTACCGATATAATGTACTAGATATAATTATATACCATCACCTTATCAGATCGATGAGGTAGAGGATGCAAAAAGTATGAGTATACTATGTGAGGATGACAACTGTGATCATAGTAAAAAGGATTTTTTGCCGAAGGAAAGAAAAAGAGTCAGCTTTTCTTTTCTGGGGTTACCTTGAAAAAGGGTAACACTGTCATTATGAAAATACGCTTGTTTTCATGATGGAGGGCTACTGATCGTGATGGAGGATAACATAACATTACAAAGAGTAATGATAGTTATTTTCTATCATTGCTCTTTTTTGCGTTTTTTTCTTTATAAGTAGTCCTCCTAGATTTAAACAGGCTTATATTAGGAGGATATCATGGAAGGAACTATTTTTTCGTTATTACCACCATTGATTGCCATATTAATGGTTGTTTTAACACGTAAAGTACTGCTTTCCCTAGGAGTAGGGATTTTAGCAGGTGGATTAGTGTTAACGGAGTTTTCAGTTGGAGAAACGATTCAAAAGATTTGGGGAAGCTTTGCTACAATTTTCTACGCGGACGGCGCACTTAATACTTCAAATCTATTCATTTTGCTTTTCCTTTTAATTTTAGGTGTTATTACGGCTTTTATCTCAATCATTGGAGGAAGCCGTGCTTTTGGAGAATGGGCTTTACAACGTATTAAAACGCGTCGTGGAGCTCATCTATTAACAGCTGTGTTAGGAATTATTATCTTTATTGATGATTATTTTAATGCACTAGCTGTTGGACAAGTAAGTCGCCCGGTAACAGATCGACAGCGGGTATCAAGAGCGAAGCTTGCTTATTTAATTGATTCAACTTCAGCTCCGGTATGTGTGATTGCACCGTTCTCAAGTTGGGGTGCCTATATTATTACGGTTGTAGGTTCAATTCTAGCTGCACACGGGATGAGTAATGTGTCAGCATTTTCGGCATTTGTACAGATGATACCGATGAATTTTTATGTATTTACCGCATTAATTATGGTATTCGTGGTGAGTGTTTTTGATATTAACATCGGACCAATGAAAAAACACGAAGAGCGTGCGATTCGTACTGGAGAAGTAACGGACCCAGAAAAAGGTGCAGTACCAGGAGAGTTAAAAGAAGATTTACCAGTTAGTGAAAATGGTCGTGTATTCGATTTGATCTTACCAATTATTGTATTGATGATTGGGACAATTGGTGCGATGTTATGGACAGGCTATCAAGCAACTGAAGGTCAAGCTACAATCTTTACAATGTTTGAGAATACGAATGTACCTAATTCATTAATGATTGGTGGTTTATCAGGCCTTGTTGTAACGCTAGTATTATTTATCGCACGTACAAGACAATCGAATGAACTGTCTAATTCGGTGCTTGGTAAGGGCATAGTAGCAGGAATCAAATCGATGCTACCCGCTATTTATATTTTGCTGCTTGCTTGGATGATTGGAGATTTGATTGGTCAGTTGAAATCAGGAGAATTCTTAGCAGGAATTGTGGAGAGTTCTAATTTAAATATTGCCTTCTTACCAGTGGTACTATTTATTATTGCTGGCATCATGGCGTTTTCAACAGGGACATCGTGGGGAACGTTTGGTATTATGCTTCCAATTGCAGGTGACATTGTAGGAAACATTGAACCAGAATTATTATTACCAGCTCTTGCGGCTGTATTAGCTGGTTCAGTTTACGGAGATCACTGTTCACCAATTTCTGATACAACAATCTTGTCATCAACTGGAGCAGGAAGTCATCATATTGATCACGTAATGACACAGCTTCCTTATGCAATTATTTCAGCTGTGATTAGCATCATTGGTTATATTGTACTTGGTTTAACAGAAAGTACAGCTGCAGGACTTGGAACAGTAATGGTTTTATTAGTGGTATTTGTCTTAGTAACTCGTAAAAAGGGGAACATAACAGAGACATCATTAGAAAAATAGAAGAATAAAGATAGAGCAGATGCGCTTCACAACGTCTGCTCTATTTTTAATTATCCAATTATCAAAATTTTCTATAAAAAATATTTTGACATACTATAGCATAATAGCTATAATTCTTCGTAAGATAGTTCTAAAGACAGACTATGCTAAATTGTCAGAAAGTTTAAATAACTTTTTGGGTTATGACAGAGATAAAAGAAAAGAGAGAGTGTAAGGGGGAAACTATGATGGAAAATCGTCCTCAATGGGGTACGAGAGCAGGTTTTATCATGGCAGCAGCAGGTTCTGCAATTGGATTAGGAAATATTTGGAGGTTTCCGGCGACTGCCTATGAAAACGGTGGAGGTGCATTTTTCTTACCATACTTATTTGCGTTATTAACAGCAGGTATTCCAATCTTAATCATGGAGTTTGCAATTGGACATAAGTATAGAGGATCATCGCCATTATCGCTAGCGAGACTAAATAAAAAAGCAGAATGGCTAGGCTGGTGGCAAGTTGGTATTTCATTTATTATTGCAGTTTACTATGCAGCGATTATTGCATGGGCCATGTCTTACTTTGTCTTTTCGCTAAAGCTAAGCTGGGGTCAAGATACTGAAGGGTTTTTATTCGGTGACTATTTGAAATTAGCTGAGGTTCCTGGTCAAACGGGAAGCATTGTACCAGGTGTCCTAATACCGCTTATTTTAGTTTGGGTAATAGCTTTAGGTGTCTTACTAAAAGGTATTAAAAAAGGAATTGAAGCAGCAAACAAAATTTTCTTACCAACATTAATCGTTTTATTCTTTATCATTGTGCTTCGCGCTATTACATTAGATGGTGCAATGGAAGGGTTGAATGCATTCTTTAAGCCAGACTGGAGCGCTATTGCAGATGGAAAAGTTTGGGTGGCAGCTTATGGTCAAATCTTCTTCAGTTTATCTGTTGGTTTTGCCATTATGATTACTTATTCTAGCTATTTACCAAAGAAATCAGATTTAACAAATAATGCTTTTATCACTGGCTTTGGTAACTCAGCATTTGAATTACTAGCCGGTATTGGTGTATTTAGTGCTTTAGGGTTTATGGCAATGCAGCAAGGTGTGAGCATTGATGAAGTAGTAGCAGGTGGAGTAGGGTTAGCATTTGTTGTATTCCCTCAAATTATTAACGAGTTTCCGGCGTTTAATCAGCTGTTCGGATTACTTTTCTTTGGATCGTTAACATTGGCTGGTTTAACATCACTTATTTCCATTATTGAAACATTTGTAGCGGGGGTACAAGATAAATTTAACGTATCTCGTACGAAATCTGTCTTAATGGGTGGGGGCTTAGCTTCTATCATTTCATTATTATTTGCTACTCAAGGAGGGTTATACTTCTTAGATGTAATGGATTATTTTATCAATAACTTTGGTGTTGCTTTAGCCGGTTTAGTTGAAATTATCTTAGTGGCTTGGGTATTCCGTGAACTAAACAATCTACAAAAACATGCAAACAGCGTATCTGACATTATGCTTGGTGCTTGGTGGAAAATTTGCTTAAGCGTAATCACACCAGTTGTTCTTGGATACATGATGTTTGATAATGTGAGAACTAATATTTCAGAAAATTACGAAGGTTATGCGACGAGTTTCATTGTTCCATTTGGTTGGGGAGTTGCAGGTTTGGTGATTGTTGTTGGGATTCTATTATCATTTAAAAGTTGGAAGAAAGAATCATTATCTTCTGTGAAGGAGGATACAACGTATGGAAAGTAATTCAGTAATTATGATGATTGCAGGAATGATTATCATCTGGGGCGGTTTAGCAGCAAGTATTATTCATGCAGTGAAGAAATCAAAGGAAAGTAAAGCGTAAAAAAGAGTGCTTAGAACATTGTTCTAAGCACTCTTTTTATATTAAATAAACGTTTGTTTAAATCGTACATTACTTTTTCTTTTGACGATCAATTCTTTCCCATGACCGAAGCTGCGGATAAGGGTCAAAAGACCATTCGTTTCGACCGTTATCTTTGTACATACCGTAATGTAAATGAGGTGGAAATTTCCCAGATGTACCTGGAGGCCCGTATCCTGAACTACCAACACCACCAATGACCATACCTGGTTCTACAATCTGTCCCGTTTTTAAATCTTTAGCAAATCCACTTAAATGTGCTAGGTAGTGATAATTATTATTCAGGTCTCGAATTCCAATACGCCAGCCACCATATTTATTCCAACCTTTTAGTTCGATTATACCATAGCAAGGAGACTTGACTGGAACGCCATAGTCAGCGAAAATATCAGTTCCTTCATGAATTCTTCTTCCGCCCCATCCACGAGCGTCACCCCAAGTGCTGCGATAGCTATAGTTTGATCGAATCGGCACTGGAAACGAGGTTCCTTTTAAGTCAATACGACCATAGGTCTTAAAGAGCTTGGCGTTCCCAAGGATAATATCAACCGCTTTAGCTCGATGATAATAACTCCATAGCGCAATTTTAATATAATCCTCGCTTGTTCCAAAAGTTTGAATATAATTAGCCATTGTAAAAAGCATGTCTTCATCATTTAACTGATCAGCTTTCCCATCGCCGTTTCCGTCTTTTCCTAAACCACCTAATAACGAAATGGTTAAGGGGTTTTGGTCATTAAGCTTTGGATTTAAAGAACCCGCCCATTTTTCTGGAGAGTAATAAATAGCAATTGCACCTTTTTCTCTTGGAATATCCTTATGAGAGCGACGGACGTTTCGTTCATATTGATCAATTCCAGCAAAGTAATACCAAGGTATTGATGACACAGCCTCCATCTGCTGATATAATCCCATGCGCTTCGTATTTAAAGCTGCTTCATCTTCGGTAGAAAGTGGCGCAGCCTGAGATGAAATCGTACATGAAAAGCATAGTGAAAAAAATAACAGAAAAAGCACATATTTTTTCAATGGGCTTCCTCCTTCCTAATTAAGTTATAGTATTAGTTTGTGAAACGATGAAAAATTTAATAAATAATAATTAATGGAAATAAAATGATGTTAAGGTTATATGAACAATAAATAAAACGCTATCATTTGCGGTTATTAAAGGATAAAGAGTAGAGATAAATAAGTGCCGAGCGCTTGTCGAATCGCTCTTTTGTATGATAAAGTGACATGTAGTGTATTTTTTATTTGACAATTTAACAATCAGCATATAGGTTACAGACATTTTCTAGATTGATGGAGTTGATACTAATGGCAACAAAGGAAGAGTATGTCCGCAAACCCGAGTGGCTAAAAATTAAGCTAAACACAAACGAGAACTACACGGACTTAAAGAAAATGATGCGTGAAAAAAATCTGAATACGGTATGTGAAGAAGCAAAATGCCCTAATATTCATGAGTGTTGGGCAGTTCGTCGTACGGCTACCTTTATGATTTTAGGTCAAGTTTGTACACGTGCGTGTCGCTTCTGTGCTGTGAAAACAGGCTTACCAACAGAGTTAGATTTGGAAGAGCCAGAACGCGTAGCAGATTCAGTTCAGCTAATGAACTTAAAGCACGCTGTTATTACGGTAGTTGCGCGTGACGATCTAAAAGACGGTGGAGCAGGTGTACTAGCAGAGACAATTCGCGCTATTCGCCGTAAAAATCCATTTACGACAATCGAAGTATTACCTTCAGATATGGGTGGAGTAGAAGAGAACCTCCGCATGGTAATGGATGCTCGCCCTGATATTTTAAACCATAACATTGAAACAGTACGCGAATTAACGCCTCGTGTGCGTGCAAGAGCTACATACGAGCGTTCATTAGAATTTTTACGTCGTGCAAAAGAAATGCAGCCAGATATTCCTACAAAATCGAGCATTATGATTGGGCTTGGAGAAACAAAAGAGCAAATCATTGAAACAATGGATGACCTGCGAGCAAATAATGTAGATATCATGACAATCGGTCAATATTTACAGCCTACAAAGAAACATATTAAAGTTCAGAAGTACTATCACCCAAGTGAATTCGAAGAGCTTAGAGAAATTGCTTTAACTAAAGGATTTAGCCACGTTGAAGCTGGTCCACTTGTGCGTTCTTCTTATCATGCGGATGAACAAGTAAATGCTGCTTCAAAGCAAAAGCAAAATAACGGGTAATGAAAAAGGCGATGTTTCCATCGCCTTTTTTATTTCATCTTTTCATCTGTTACATGTTCATTCAATTCGTTTTTTTCCTCGCCGTTTGCATTCTCACCATCGTTCATCTTACGACCTTGAGGAGATTTAAGCATTTCTTTAATGGTTAAATGAATGGACTCTTCCACAGACTCGGCTTTCGTATTTGCTTCACTGAAGCGTTCGATATCTTGAATGTGCTGTGGGTTATCTGATACGTATACGTGATAATAACGGGGCATAATAGACATTGCTGTCCGTTTTACTTGATCAGCGGTAGCATTTCGATCTTTTGTGTCTGTTTTATACGCGATTAGCACGTCTTCATCTGTCACAAGCGTAGCTACGTCATTCACATTTGGAATGGCTGAACTAAGTTTACTAATTGAATCAGCTGCTTCCTCACGGTCAAGTGTAGCAATGTTTTGTGCCTTTTCAGTATCGTTAGCAACAGGTGATTTTTGATAACGTACGTACCCATAATCGGTATCGTTATCCTTTTCTTTGTTATATAAATCGTTATGATCATGATCAGCTACATTAATAGCATTTGGATTATTAGGTGATAGTGCTTCATTATCTGTTTCGCCCCCTGCCTGACAACCTGATAATGCAACCATTGTTAACATGCCGCAATAAATTAAATATTTTTTCACTGTAAACGACCTCCCTATCTATAGGTTGCGGCGATTGGTTAAAAAATTGCCTGTAAATTGCTGGTTTTCATGTTTTTTAATCAAACGATTGTTTAGAAAAAAATTTCAAAATGTGGTATGGTAATTTTGAAGAGAAGAGGTGAAACAATGATTTGTGTTAATAATGTTTGCTATGAAGTAATCAAAGAAGAACGAGAAGGGTTTGATGAGGAAGCTTTTCGAAGTCGATATATTGATGTGCTTAGTCGCTACGACTATATATTAGGCGATTGGGGCTATAATCAGCTGCGTTTAAAAGGTTTTTTTGATGACCGTAATCAAAAAGCTACATATGATACAAAAATAAGTACAATTCAAGATTATTTACACGAATATTGTAATTTTGGCTGTGCGTATTTTGTACTGAAAAAAGTAAATAAATAAAAAAGGTCAGCAGAAGATGTACTTTCTTTCCGCTGCCTTTCTCATTAAATGACCTCGTATAAGAACTCTCTAAGTTCTTGACCATCTTCTTCTGAAAGCTTAAATATGTGCTCTAAATAATTTGGTTCCTCTAAATCATCTGAGCCAATAATAGCAAAGCGTCCCCCTTGAATATCTAAGACAAGATGCTTGCCATAATAGCGATCAGACTGAATGATAGCAAGGTCAAACCGTTGATTTTCACCCATAAAGCTAACAAATCGAGTTTTTGTATTAACTACATCATCATATAAATAAAAGCGTTCGCTCATTCTCTTGCTCCTTCCTTCTTTCCATACTTTTATCATATCAAATGAAAAAAGAAAAGTGGGGAGAAGCCTGCTAGAAAATTTTATAAGCGAAGCGTTAGGAGGAAACATCATGTACTTTGTAGATCGTCAAAAGATTGAACATATACTACGTTTTTATGAGCAGCACCTAGTTGTTTTTTCTGAACAATCTAAGTGGGAAAGTACTATCGAGAAAAAAGCGTTAGAAAGAGTTGTTCACCTCTTAATTGAAAACGTTTTAGATGTCGGTAATGCAATGATTGATGGATTCATTATGAGAGATCCTGGAAGCTATGATGATATCATTGATATTCTTATGGATGAGAAGGTAGTAGAAACTTCGGAAGAACAGGGCTTAAAAGCAGTAATTAATTTGCGAAAAGTCCTTGTACAAGATTATTTAGATGTTAAACATGATGAAGTGATACATGTTGTTCAAGAGAACAAAGAGGTTTTAAGTCAATTCCCAACTCGAATTCGTACATATCTAGAAAATGAATTAGGACCTGTTTCAGCTTTCCGTAATTAGCGTGAAAGAACTGTGAGCTGATTTGTGATTTTAGGAAAAATAAGCTATTATCGCATTGTAACTCTATCTGCTTTCTTATAATAAAGAAGGCGTTTTTATTATCGAATGAATTAGTAGGAGGCAGCTATGAAGCAATATAAAGGCTATTTAATTGATTTAGATGGAACGATGTATAAAGGAACAGAATTAATTGCAGAAGCGCGTGATTTCGTCATTGCATTAAAAGAAAAAGGTATTCCGTATTTATTTGTTACGAATAATTCAACAAAAAGACCTGCTCAAGTAGCAGAAAAGCTTGAAAGCTTCGGAATTCCCACAACAGAAGATCAAGTGTTTACAACAAGCCAAGCAACGGCTAATTATTTGCATGACCGTAAACCCAACGGTACAGTATATGTAATTGGTGCAGAAGGGATTCGCCATGCGCTTACTGAAAAAGGGTTCACAATTCAAGATGAAGATACGGACTTTGTAGTCGTTGGCTTAGATCAAGAAATTACATATGAGAAGCTAGCAAAAGCTTGTTTAAACGTCCGTAACGGTGCATTTTTTGTGTCGACAAATGGCGATATTGCACTTCCAACAGAAAGAGGCTTACTTCCAGGAAACGGTTCTATAACGTCGGTTGTTTCGGTTTCTACTCAAACACAACCAGTCTTCATTGGAAAGCCAGAAAGTATTATTATGGAGCAAGCGTTAGAAGTAATTGGAACACCGAAAGAAGACACTCTTATGGTAGGCGATTATTATGATACAGATATTTTAGCTGGAATGAAAGCAGGATTAGATACTTTATTAGTTCATACTGGGGTAACAACAAAAGAGCTACTTAAGGGGTATGATAAGCAGCCAACTTATGCTGTTGATTCCCTAAAAGAATGGATGGATAAAATATAATGAATGAAAAGAGAGTGATTCAAATTGAACCACTCTCTTTTTTTATTCAACATTTTCAGCTCGATGTGCCAGACGACTCGAGGCAGCTGCAGCAATAGCACCAACAATATCATCAAGGAATGTGTGACATTTTCCAGACGATTTATCGTTTAATTCTTCCAGTATCCCTGGCTTTTGCTTATCAATATATCCATAGTTTGTAAAGCCGATTGAGCCATACACGTTTACGATGGATAAGGCTAAGATTTCATCTATGCCATACAAGCCTTCGTCCTTTTCTAAAATTGATAAGAGCGGCTCTTCAACTTGTTTCTTTTCCGTTAAAATATCCAGTTGAATACCTGTAAGAATTGCATTCTGTACTTCGCGTTTTGAGATGACGCGCTCGACATTGTACTCACATTCTTGAATGTTTAAATTGGGGTGGTATTTCTTTTGTAGATAAAAAACAAGATCAGCAATATCTCTTACTGTGACACCACGTTTTGTTAGCCACGCTCTTGCTGTTTTTTCCATTTCACTTTGCTCGTGTTTTTTCTCCAAGTATCATCACCTAATTTCTTTTTATTTTTTAATGCTTAAAGGAATACAGAAGCATATGTTTAGAAGTAAATCATGTACTTCACGATTTGGTGAGCATATCATTACATCTTCTAGTATGACTCACTCGGAGGAAATCATAATAAATTGTGTAATTCTAATCTATTCGATTGCGCATAAATATTATGACAAGTATTGAATTTCTTTATGGGAAAACTTTGATCAATGAAATGAGGGGATGTACGTGAAGCAAGCAATTTATGAAGGCTATGGTTTACACCCTGATGAATTGTTGACTTTGGGCGCTTATCAAGCCTTCCAATATCGAGACATCTTGTATACGATTATTCATTTAAATCAAGTGGAAGAAGATGAGCTGAACGAGTTGTATCAAATGAGTCAGTTTCTCATGAGCCAAGGTGACCGTTATATCTCTACATTTATGCCAAATCTAGAAGGAAATATGATTACAGAATCAGATGATTTAAAGTTTATGATTTGCCGATCGATAGCCGCACCGCGAAATGAACAGTTTGTCATTGGTTCAGAGCTAGCAGAATTTCATCAGCGCGGTCGAATGTTTCCTTATGAAGTTGAACATTCAAAACGGTTAGGTCAATGGAAATCATTGTGGGAAAAGCGGTTAGATCAAATGGAAGAGTTTTGGTATGGACGATTGAGAGCTTTGCCTAATCAAGAAGTTGAAAAGAAATTTCTCGAAAGCTTTCCATACTATCTAGGGCTAGCAGAGAATGCCATTCAGTATTTAGTGGATACAGAGATTGATGATTTGCCAAGAGCAGTAGACTCAGCTACAATTTGTCATCACCGATTTGGACAGACGACTTGGGGAAGCCAGTATATCTATAAACTCCCAGTGGATTGGGTCTTTGATCATCCCAGCAGAGACTTAGCAGAGTATATTCGTGAACAATATTTATCATCCTATGAGCTAAATCCACATCAGTTGCATTACTTTTTAAGTGAATACGAACGTATTAACCCACTCTCATCATTTTCATGGCGTCTTCTATATGCGAGACTGTTGTTCCCTGTGCATTATTTTGAAGTGGTAGAAGGATATTATAGTGTTCAAAGCGAAGAACAAAAGCAAGGCTATTATAAGCAGCTAGAAGCTGTCTTAGATCACTCATCCCATTATGAGCGATTTTTAAAGCAGTTTTATCAATCCGTTGGAATTTCTACTTCACGGTACCATATACCAGAAGTAGGGTGGTTATCAAGCGGTGTTTAAGTGGTATAAGTAGAGTAAAGACATATAAAGATAATGCGACGTGACGCCTATTGCGGTAAACAATAAGGCGTCATGTTATGTAATTAAAAATCAATGAGGTGATAGATAATGGACAAGCCGTTTATTTTTATTACGAGGAATATACCGGAGAAGTTCGTGGAGCCACTACGCGTAGTGGCTGAAGTAGAGATGTGGCATTCAGAAGAAGACCCGGTACCTCATGATGTACTCACTGAAAAAGCAAAAAAAGCTCATGGGCTTTTAACGGTTTTATCTGATAGAGTAGATGAAGAATTATTAAAGGAAGCCACTAATTTAAAAGTAATTGCGAATCTAGCTGTGGGGTTTGATAATATTGATATCCAAGCAGCGACAAAGCGTCAAATCTATGTTTGTAATACGCCTGATGTGCTTTCAGATACCACAGCAGATTTAGCTATGACGCTCCTTATGACAACGGCTAGAAATATTTTAGAGGCTTCAGCACATATTAAAGAAAATAAGTGGACAAGCTGGAGCCCATATTTGTTAGCTGGTCGAGATATTCATCATAAAACGCTTGGAATTGTTGGGATGGGAAAGATTGGTGAAGTGCTAGCGAAGAGAGCAGCAGGTTTTGATATGAATATCCTTTATCACAATCGTTCTCGAAATGAACAAGCTGAAAGCAAGTTACCTGTTACATATGCATCAATGGATGATGTATTAGAGAAGTCTGACTTTGTTGTGTGCTTAACACCTTTAACAAAACAAACTGAAAATATGTTTAATGAGGAAGCATTCAAAAAGATGAAGAAATCTGCGATGTTTATTAACGTTTCTCGGGGTGATGTAGTGGACGAAGCCGCTTTGTTAAAAGCGTTGAATGAAGAGGAGATTGCAGCAGCAGGACTGGATGTCTTTGTGAATGAACCAATTGATGGTTCACACCCGTTAGCCATGCACCCAAAAGTAGTGGCACTACCTCACATTGGAAGTGCGACGGTAGAAACACGCACAAGTATGATTAAATTAGCGGTACAAAACATAGAAGCTGTTTTAGCAGGGCATTTCCCATCTACCATCATTAATAGAGAGCTTGTGCCTCAAGGTTAAAGAATAAAAGCATTTCTTTTATAGAAATGCTTTTTGTATGTTAAAAAACAAGAAAATACGTGTTATGATAAGGAAATGAAATATTTAAAAAATTTAAATTTGTCTTTTTATTCAACGAATAAAGAGATAAATTTAAAGTAAAGTCTTGTAAAAAAGAAAAATAGGGTCTATAATGTCCACTATAAGAAAACAAATGTATACGTGAAGAGAACATAGAGGTGAATAATATGACAAAAAGTATTTCAGTAGGATTATTAGGGTTGGGAACGGTTGGTAGTGGAGTAGTTAAAATTATTGAAAATCACCAGGATAAGTTAAGTCACCAAGTTGGCTGTCCGGTAACGGTTAAAAAAGTGGTAGTTAAAAATATTGATAAAGTTAGAGATGTAGAGATTAGTAGTGAGAAATTATCAACAAACGTAGAGGATGTCATTCATAACCCAGATGTAGATGTTGTTATTGAGGTTATGGGTGGCGTTGAGGAAACAAGAGACTATATTTTAACGGCTCTTCGTAATAAAAAGCACGTTGTAACAGCAAATAAAGATTTGATGGCAGTTTACGGTTCTGAGTTATTAACGGTTGCATCAGAAAATGGCTGCGATTTATTTTATGAAGCAAGTGTTGCTGGAGGAATTCCGATTCTTCGTGGACTTGCAGATGGTTTAGCTTCAGATCGTATTACAAAAATGATGGGAATTGTAAATGGTACAACAAACTTTATCTTAACAAAGATGACAAAAGAAGGAAGCGCATATGAAGAAGTGCTAAAAGAAGCACAAGAACTAGGTTATGCAGAAGCAGACCCTACTTCTGATGTTGGAGGCTTGGATGCAGCAAGAAAAATGGCGATTCTAGCTACGCTTGGTTTCTCAATGAAAATTGACCTTGATGATGTGCAGGTTCAAGGTATTACGGAAGTAACGGAAGAAGATTTACAATATAGTAAACAATTAGGATATACAGTGAAATTAATTGGATACGCGCATCGAGACGGAGACAACGTCGAAGTAAGTGTTCAGCCAACGTTATTAGCGGATACACATCCATTAGCATCAGTTAGCGATGAGTACAATGCGGTTTATGTGTATGGAGAAGCGGTTGGAGAAACAATGTTTTATGGTCCTGGAGCGGGTAGTTTACCGACAGCAACTGCAGTTGTATCGGATCTTGTGGGCGTGATGAAAAACTTGAGGTTAGGGGTCAATGGAAAGAGTGCCGTAACGCCTCAATTCCCAAAACAGTTGAAAACAGAAGACCAAAAGTTTTCTAAACACTTCTTACGTATTCACGTAAAAGATCAGGTAGGCGCATTTGCCAAATTAACAACATTATTTTCTGAACGCGGCGTAAGCTTTGAAAAAATTATTCAATTACCGGTTACAGGAAGCGAACTTGCAGAGATCGTTGTTGTAACACATAAAACATCTCAAAAAGACTATGAAGAAATTTTACAACAATTAAGAGACTTACCAATCGTTGAAAACGTAAAAAGCAGTTATCGAGTAGAGGGAGTTGGCATCGTATAATGTGGAAAGGTTTATTACACCAATATAAAGAGTTCTTGCCAGTAACAGAAGAAACACCAATGTTAACACTACATGAAGGAAATACGCCGCTTATTCATCTTCCATATTTATCGGAAGAACTTGGCATTAACTTGCATGTAAAAGTAGAAGGTTTAAACCCTACAGGTTCATTTAAAGACCGAGGTATGGTCATGGCCGTTGCAAAAGCAAAAGAAGAAGGAAGTAACACAGTCATTTGTGCATCTACTGGTAATACGTCTGCAGCAGCAGCAGCTTATGCGTCACGTGCAGGCATGCGCTGTATCGTTGTTATTCCAAACGGAAAAATTGCAATGGGTAAGCTCGCTCAAGCTGTTATGTACGGAGCAGAAATTGTAGCAATTGAAGGAAACTTTGATCAAGCACTTTCAATGGTTCGAAAACTTAGTGAAACAGCACCTGTATCTCTTGTAAACTCTGTGAACCCTTACCGAATTGAGGGGCAAAAAACCGCAGCTTTTGAAATCTGTGAACAGTTAGGAAAGGCACCCGACGTTTTAGCAATTCCTGTTGGGAACGCCGGGAATATTACAGCATATTGGAAAGGTTTCAAAGAGTATAATGAGCGTAATCAGAGCGGTCTGCCTCTTATGCACGGTTTTGAAGCTGAAGGAGCAGCAGCAATCGTTCGAAACGAAGTAATTGAAAATCCAGAGACAATTGCAACAGCAATTCGTATCGGTAATCCAGCAAGCTGGGATTATGCGGTAAATGCAGCTAATGAATCAAAAGGCAAAATTGATGAAGTGACGGATGAGCAAATTTTAGATGCATATCGCTTAATTGCTAGAAGAGAAGGTGTTTTTGCAGAGCCTGGGTCTTGTGCATCAATCGCTGGTGTAATAAAAGACGTAAAATCAGGGAAAATTGCCAAAGGTTCAACAGTAGTAGCAGTGCTAACTGGAAATGGATTAAAAGATCCGAACGTAGCAATTGACGCACATGATGTTAAGCCAGTTGTATTGCCAAATGAAGAAGAAAAAGTGTTTGAATATATTGAAGGTGTTGTCGCTTCATGTTAACTTTTGACCGCTTTAAAATCACAGTGCCAGCGAGCTCTGCTAATTTAGGGCCCGGGTTTGATTCCATTGGAATCGCTCTTGGGCGCTACTTGATTTTAACAGTGGAGCCAGCTGAACAGTGGGTATTTGTACCAAAGACAGCTGATGTTGAAGGAATACCAACAGGCAAGGACAACTTAATGTATCAGGTTGCCGAAGATGTAGCAAAGCAATATGAAGTAACTCTTCCAGCAGCAAAAGTGTATGTCTCAAGCGATATACCGTTAGCTAGGGGGCTTGGAAGCAGTGCTTCTGCAATTGTTGCAGGTATTGAACTTGCTAATCAGCTTGCTAAGCTTAATTTATCGCAAAAAGACAAGCTGCGAATTAGCAGCCTAATGGAAGGCCACCCGGATAACGTAAGTCCTTCTATTTATGGAGGCGTCGTGATTGGATATCATCATGAAGATGAAACGTATATCAATCATATTCCCAACTTACAAGCTGAAGTAATAATGATTATTCCGAGATACGAATTAAAAACAGCTGATGCCCGTAATGCTTTGCCGAAGGTAATTGATTATCGAACAGCAGTAGAAGCCGGAGCAATTGGGAATATGCTTGTGTCTGCACTGATGAATCGTGATTTTGAAGCGGTAGGAACATTTATGGAAAAAGATTTATACCATGAGCTTTATCGAACAAAATTGGTACCAGAGCTAGCCATTGCGAGAGTAGAAGCTAAAAGGTTAGGAGCTTACGGAACAGTGCTGAGCGGAGCGGGGCCAAGTGTATTATGCTTAGCACCTATTGGAAAAGGAAAAGACATTGCTAAGCATTTAGCTATAAAATTATCTCATTGTGAAGTTGACGTAGTAGGTATTGATACAAAAGGTGTATATGTAGACGCTTAGGTCGTAACAAACTAAAGCAAAAACCCTCAAGCATCGCTTGAGGGTTTGTTATATAAGGGATCATTAGAAAACTTGTTCAACTTCTACAACACCAGGTACTTCTTCTAAAAGAGCACGTTCAATACCTGCTTTTAGCGTGATTGTTGAACTTGGGCAGCTGCCACAAGCGCCTAGAAGACGTAATTTTACAATGCCATCTTCAACGTCGACTAATTCACAATCTCCACCATCGCGAAGTAAAAATGGACGAAGCTTATCTAATACTTCTTGTACTTGTTCATGCATTTCCATTTCAGCCATGATTATCGACTCCTTTCCTTCTCTAGTTACATTATAAACGCTCTTACATAAAAAATCTATTCAAGAATCTTTGATTACGTTCGTTCAACTTGAAAAACGATGTTCTTTAAATAGTTTTTGTGTACAATAAAGATAAGATAGAGTGGAAGCTTTCTTTATTGAAAGAGCCATAGCATGGGAATAGGGGGAACAAATATGGAAAAAAACAACGTTGAGATTTGTGTATATGGAGCAGAAATTATTTGTGCAAGCTGCGTGAATTTACCATCTTCAAAAGACACACAGGAGTGGCTTGAGGCGGCGCTTAGTCGAAAATACCCGAATGAATCATTTAACATACGTTATATCGATATTTATAACCCACCTGTGGATGAAAAAGAGAAACAGGAGTTCTCGCAAAAAGTAATTGATGAAGATTTGTTTTATCCAGTTATTCTAATTAACAATGAGATTGTTGGAGAAGGGAATCCAAAGCTAAAGCGTATTTTTGAAGAATTAGAGAAATATGGATTTGTGTCTGCATAAAAAAACGCCTTTTAGGCGTTTTTTTATTAACCGTTATGGTATTTATACATCCATAAAATACCTGACTTTAATAAGCGAGCAACTCGACCCGTAATTGCGCGATCGTTTACTAATCCGAATCCGTGTTTTTTTCCTAAAGAGCCTAATACGCCTTTAAGTTTAATCGTTGGTAACTCAGTAGGTAGCTCTTCATTCTTCCATCGTGCTGTTAACACTTGAACAATCTGCTCTGCTTGCCCCTCAGCTAGTTGAGCACTAGGAGCATGTGGTAAGCTAGCACAGTCTCCCAATACATAGACATTCTCATTGTTAGGCAGATTATGATATTTTGTTAAGACTACGCGACCCTGAGTGTCTTTCTCAACGTTTAAATCCCTAACGACCTTGTTTGGTTGAATGCCGGCTGTCCACACAATCGCATCGCTTTTAATTGGTTCATCATGATTGTATAGAGTATTCTGTTCTACTCTCGTGATATTGGCGTTGTTCACAATTTCAATACCGTTAGAAGTGAACCAGTCTTGAACATAATTGCTCAAACGTTCTGGGAATGAAGATAAAATTAATTTTCCTCTATCGAATAGCATGATATTTAAATCAGAACGGCTTTCTTTTAACTCACTAGCTAATTCAACACCGCTAAGACCAGCTCCGACAATCGATACGGTTGCATGAGCAGGTAAATTGTTTAACGCTTGATATGTAGCGCGAGAAGCGTCGATTGTTTGAATGCTGTATGTATGCTCCGGTGCGCCCGGCACGCCGTGATATTTATCTTCACACCCTAGTCCGATAATTAAATCATCATAATGGAGGACTTCGTTGTCTTCAAGGTGAACTTGGTTATTTTCAAGATCAATGTTTGTAATGAAGCCATAGCGAATAGATAAACGAGGATGCTCTGGGAAAGAAACGCGAACGTGCTGATCTGAAATGGTTCCAGCCGCTAACGCGTAGAATTCAGTCTTTAATGAGTGATAAGGTGCTTTATCAACCAATGTTACATGTACATCCTCTGGCAATTGATTTGGAAAAAGTCGCTGTAGGACACGCATACCACCATATCCTCCACCGAGTATCACAAGGTTCTTCATCTGGATTTCCCCTTTACGTTTAGACATTTTATTCTCTCTATACTAATTGAATTGCTTAAAACATATAGGCATACAAAACGAAACCGATACGTCAATCGCATTCGATTTTGCATAGCATATTTTACTTAAATAATAATTTAATATAACCTGTTTTGTTTGTATTCACATAAAAGTATAACTAAATTGAATAAAAACCACAATATATTTCAACATAATTTCCTTATCAGCATGCAGTTTGGATATTTGACGTCTTTTTAAAAACAAGGTAGGATAAACAATTAGTAGAGAGGTGAGAATAGTGATTCAACCAATTATTGAATTTTGTATCAGCAATTTAGCTAGCGGTTCTCAGCTTGCGTTGGAAGAGTTAGAAAAAGATCCGAATTTAGATATTGTTGAGTATGGATGTTTGGGTTATTGTGGAAAGTGTGCACGGTCTCCTTTTGCTTTAGTAAACGGGGATGTTGTAGCTGCTGACACACCAGAAGAATTAGTAGCAGCTATCTACACACATTTGGAAGAGAACCCAATGTTTTAATATAGAGTAAAAGTAGAAGAGGCTGGGACAAAAGGTCTCTATAATCGAAAAAAGGTGAAGTCGCCGGTGCGACTTCGCCTTTTTTCAATTATTTTAAAGATATAAAGGCAAGATCTCACCCCCTTGCCACATATTTTCGTATATTCACGGCCATTAGTGCGAGGCCGGTTTCGTTTTCGACTTTGGATTTCCCACGAACAGAAAATCGTGTGAAACCTAAATTAGCCTTCAAGAATCCAAAAACTGGCTCCACGTCCATTTTACGTTGACGATAAATTTTAGCCGTTTCTTCTTCCGAAAGCTTCGCTTTTATGTATTCTTTTTGTTCTTCCCATTTTTCATTGACCATAAGCTTACGATTGGTT
>NZ_KQ758656.1:0-44374 GCF_001457055.1 Priestia veravalensis
AATAATGTCTCACTGACTGCACGCAGACTCTCGGTTTCGTTGAGTTGTGCGAATACGAGTAATTTCAAGAATGAAGCAATGTACAGCTTCTTTGTATAGGAATTTAATTGATAGCTTTCAACCAATTCCTCGAGTTTTGTGGAGAAAATCGGTGAAAACCATTGTTCAAATGATGTTTTTCGTGTAAACTTATCCATGCTTATTGTCCTTTATTTTGGATTTGGATGGTTTATTACCACCCAACCATTATAAAGGATTTTTTTGTGCATGAATAATATTGCAGAAAATTCAGATTTATAAAGGGCTTTGAATTATTTTAATGCGACGCTAGTGACTCTGAACATGTTAATAATTTTTTAAGCTCAGGTTTACAAAACGCTCACAAACGACCATTAAATCAGGAGAAAATGTTTTTCCATACGGCTTTAATTCGTTTGTGAAAAATTCTTCGTGAGCGCGCCACCAGAAGTTATAGTCACCTTCACCTTCAGCTAATGCGAATTCTTCTGATACCTCGTTCATCGGCAAAACGTCTACCGATTGAACTTGAATAACGGCAACTGGCTGATTGTTTTCGTCTAGCACAATCGAATAATCTCCTTTTTTTGGTAACTCTTCGTTTTCAAGTTCATAGAAAACATAGCCGGATGTGGTAGCTGTTTTTTTACCTTCAACAACTAAGGAAGCAAGCCAGCCAGAAGACGCGCCGAACTGAAATGCTTCTTTGTACGAGACGTTAGTAAGGTTGTTTTTTTTGCAAAAATCCTGCCAAAATTGATCGATTTCATTCATCTTTTTCACCTATTTCTTCAGAATACGATAATGATGAGAAGATACTGCTTTAAAACCAAGCTTTTCATACAAATCAACTGCTGGCTTATTTTCTTTCACAACCTGCAGGTAAACATAGTCAGCTTCTTGTCTTTGAGCACATTGAACGAGCGCGCTCACCAGCTCTTTGGCAATCCCTTTTCGGCGATGTTTAGCGTGTACAATTATGTTGCTGATGCATCCGTACCCTTGTTCAACTACCACGGATCCTAAACCCACCGTTTCTTTATTGCTTGATAAGCGCAGAAACGTCTTAGAAGCATGAATGCTGGAAAAGATATGAGTATAGGCGTCAAAGCGATCTTTTGAAAAGCCTTCTAACGTCAGAAACTCATCAATCCAAGCAGGAGTTGCTTCGCGTAAATAGTAGGCATCATACTGAATGTCCAGCTTGACATTTTGGAGCGTATCTTCACAGGCTGCCATCATCGTAAAGCATTCATCGCTTTTTTTATAACCTTTTGAACCCAGTGTTTCATCTAACTGTGCTGGTGAAAGCTGAGAGATATGAAAACATGACGCTGTGTTACGGCTTTCGTAAAAATTCTCAACCTTTTGAAGCCAGTTTAAATCAAAAGGAAGTGAGCCAACCGCGTGGACGCTATTGGCGCGCTTTGTATAACCAAACGTATAGCGCATCGTCCAATCACCGAGTTTTTCAGTTGTATGAGCTGGCCAAGCATTGGAAGCCAGTTGTTCAAGTAGGCGTAGTGTATCTGTTGTTGTTTGCATGCTGCGCCTCCTAGTCTATAAATCTTCTATAATTTTACAAGTATACACCTAATAGCAATCAGGTGGCAACCGTAAATCCTGAAGAAAACTGTGCTGGAATTCAGGTGTGTGTACTAAAGAGAATTGATAGCCGCTGTTTATAAAATTTTGCTGATTGGTTAGCGGAAGTGGAGTACCGAGCGTCACCTTTATGTTAGGAGGTAGTGCTTTCATGGCGATAGGAATCCATGGCCGCTTTTCTGAGACGACCACTGCATAAGCTGTTCCACCAATCACAAAGTTAAAGTAGTCATCATCTTCGTCTGTTTTCATGCTGAAAGTTTCTTTTAGCCAGCTTCGAAACTTTCCAACGTCTTTTACTGGAAATCCTACTTCTCTTATATATAATGCATTCAGCTTACCATAGCTCTTTAACTTATTTTCATGAATATAGTCATGTGCAATTAACTCAAGTAAGTTACCGTCACAATCGCGGAAATACACGTTTTTTCGACCGTTATGTTCATCGATAGGATTTCCTTCGTTTTGAGCTAACAAAAACACGCCAGATTTTTTTAAAAGTGTAACAGCATTAGTAAACAACTGATAAGACACTTGAATGGCAAAGTGTGCGGGCTTAATTGGTTCGTAGGATTCCTTGAAACTAAGCGTGCTATATGGAGTCAGTCTGAACTGAATAAACTCAGTTGTTTCGTTTGTTATTTCTAAATGTAGTGCTTTTTCATAAAATTGTTTGACACCTTGAATAGATACCGTAAGCAGTTCGAGATTTGCATAGTGGGTAATCATCATCATTCACTCCTTTACCATTAGTTTATGATGTAGTCCATAAAAACAGCCACGGTACAATGAATGAAAAGGAATACATCTTTAGTCGTAGAAAGGATAGATGTTATTTATTTACTTTTGTTATGTAAAAAAATAGAACAATAGTATAAAATGGGAACAGGGGTGTTGAAAAGTGGAAATTCGCCGCGTTGTTCTTGATGACAGAGAAGAAGTCAGTCGATTCTTAGAAAAGCATTGGGGAAGTACAAAAATGGTTACTTCTGTTGGTGCGTATGACTGTTCCTCTCTGTGTGGGTTTATCTTATATGACGAGCACAATAACATCATTGGGTTAGTCACCTATGAAATACGAGAAAAAGAATGTGAAATAATCTCGTTAGATAGCTTGCAGGAAAACAGCGGATATGGCACGGCCCTCATGAAAGCAGTGGAAGAGAAAGCAAAATCCGTAGGTTGCACGAAGGTAACGCTCATTACAACAAATGATAACGTAAAGGCTCTTCGGTTTTACCAAAGGCGTGGTTATCATTTAGCTTACCTATTTCCAAACGCAGTTCAAGAAGCAAGAAAACAAAAGCCAAGTATTCCTTTGGTTGGTTATGATGAAATTCCAATTCGAGATGAACTGTTGTTAATGAAGAAGCTATAACTGAATGGAGGAGGATTTTGCATGTCAAACTGGAAAGGCGCAGCAGCGATTTGCATCAATGAAAATAACGAATTATTAATGGTGGCGCAAGAAAAGCCAAATCACCCAGAGCTATGGTCTGTTCCGTCAGGTGGGCTAGAAGGCGGTGAAACGTTTGAAGAATGCTGCGTTCGTGAAGTTTTGGAAGAGACGGGATACGAGGTTGAAATCCTAGGTCAAGTCCATGAATACGATACGGTCACATACGGTGTTGATGTGCATATTAAATATTTTGCTGTTCAGTTAGTAGGTGGAGAAAAGAAGCTCCAAGATCCTGATAACCTCATTGTTGATGTAGCATGGAAGCCTGTAGCAAAAATGGATGATTTATTTATGCTGTTTGAAGAAGAGCGGAAAATTTTACTGAGATACATTGAAGATGGAGTTTTAAAAGTGAACTAAAGCGGAGGATGGAAGTTGTTAAAGGTCATTAAAACAAAAGAGAAGCTTACGAAGTGGTTATTAATCGGGTGCTGTGGTTGTATCAGTCTTTTGGGATACGGCATATATCGGACATTTTTTGATATGAGTCGTCTTCCTGAAGGAAAATATCTTACTGAATCCACATCACCCGATGGTGCCTATACGCTAAAAGCATACCTCTCGGACGGAGGCGCAACTACCGGCTATGCTGTTCGAGGGGAGCTTGTTTTTAATAAAGGAAATAAAGAAAAGAATATTTACTGGAACTATAAAGAAAGCAGTGCGGATATTCATTGGCAAGGTAAAGATACGGTCGAGATTAACGGACACTCGCTGCATGTTCCAAATGATGTTTATGATTTTAGGCGAGAGTAATGGACGAATAGTATGAATGTATGTGAGCTTAATAGGTTTTCAGGAGGAGAAAATGAAAACAATCTATTTACTACGGCACTGTAAAGCTGAAGGACAAGATTCTGATGCCCCTTTAACGAAGGAAGGGAAAAAAGATGCCCTATCGCTAGTAGAGTACTTAAAGCCCTTAGGTATTTCAACTATTATATCAAGTCCGTACATAAGAACGATTCATACGGCTGCACCTTTTGCAGCAGAGATTGGCGTTTCCATTAAGCAAGATGAGCGCTTAGCGGAACGTGTTCTAACAGGAAAACCCGTAGACAATTGGTTAGAGCTATTAAAGCAAACATTTCATGATGAAAATCTCCAATTGAAAGGTGGAGAGTCATCAAAAGAAGCAACTCAGCGTGCGCTAGCTGTTGTATATGAAGAGGTGGGTAATCTAAATGAAATCTCATTATTGGTTACGCATGGTAATTTAATGAGCTTGTTGTTACGACACTTTGATGCTAGTTTTGGATTTCAAGAATGGTCTAATTTATCGAATCCAGACTTATATCGAATAGATTTGTTTTCTACAAAAGGAGTTATGAAAAGGGTTTGGAATCAGAGGTAATGAAAAGAGGATAGACAATTTGTCTATCCTCTTTGTTTACTTAAAAATCAAAGTTGTCTGGATCTGGACCTACTCGGTGATTTTGGTTTAGTGCATCAATTTGTTTCATTTCGTCAGACGTTAGCTCGAAATCAAAAATATCAGCATTTTGGATAATACGGTGCTCTTTTGTTGATTTTGGAATCGTGATAACACCGTTTTGAACATCCCAGTGCAAGATTACTTGAGCCGTAGATTTATTGTGCTTAGAAGCAATCGCAGACAGTACATCGTTATCAAGCAGTTCGCCCTGCATAAGCGGAGACCAAGCTTCTAGCTGAATGTTTTGCTGTTCACAATAAGCACGAAGCTCTTTTTGCGTTAAGCGCGGATGATATTCGACTTGGTTGATGACTGGCTTCACCTCAGCATCTTGTAGTAAATCTTCTAAATGATGAATTTGGAAGTTGCTTACGCCAATTGCTTTTACCTTGCCGTCTTTATAAAGCGTTTCTAACGCACGCCATGCGTCCTTATATTTTCTTTCAACTGGCCAATGAATAAGGTAAAGATCTAAATAGTCTAATCCAAGCTTTTGAAGACTAGTTTCGTAGGCTTTAAGCGTTTCTTCATACCCTAAATCACTATTCCATACTTTTGACGTTACGAATAGCTCTTCACGTGAAAGACCCGTCTCTTGTAGACCTTGTCGAATTCCTTCACCAACGCCTTCTTCGTTTTCGTAGATGGCTGCTGTGTCAATACTGAGGTAGCCGTTTTTAATCGCAGCTTTTACAGCTTCAACTAACTCAGGTCCTTCTTCCACTTTAAATACGCCTAAACCAAACCCGGGCATCTTTACGCCGTTATTTAATGTTACTGTATCTTGTAAATGCGTAATCATGTTATCAACCTCCAATAGTAAGTACATGACTTATAATAAGAGAGAGTTAATAAAATGAAAAGTAAGCACTTTAAAGTGATATAGGTACTTCAAAGTGCCTATAGAGCTTATGAATAGACATGTACGTGCTCTTTAATAAAGTCTCTTAAGCTGTCAATCTCAAGCAATTCTTCTTTACAAAGCCGACCAAGATTCGTTAACTTTTCAATTTGCTTACTAGACACACGTTCGTAGTAAGCGTGCTGATGTGGCTTTTCTTGTGCAATTAGGTCATGCGAGACGTAGCCTCTTGCATCCAAATATTGATGATTTGGTAACACGCAGTATGCATGAATAAGCACCACTCTTGGTGCGCTTTCATCTTTAAACTTAAAGTCTGAATTCCACATAAACTCTATAGGATAGCCAAGCTCTTGGTGTAAGGCAATCGCAAATAGGTGAGGGCGAGTAGTTATGTAGTCGAAAAGTTGAAAAGATGTATTTAGAATAGTTGTTTTTAACTGAAGTGTTGTTTCAAAGTGAGACACGCTGCATTACCTACCTTTTCTAGCAATATACCAGTATATTGTAATTTTTTCTTCCTTTTTTCTAGTTTAACTTATTTGACCAATTTAGTGTAAAATGATACCTGGAAGTATAGGGGTATTTTAACAATTTTCTCCTGATCAGAAAAGGAGAAACAGAAGGATAAACGAATATTGAATAGTATTCTTGGCTATCTTGTAAAGAACAGAAAATGGAGGTGAAGCGGTTGGAGCGAATCATTTATCATATGGAAGTAGATGGGCACCTGCTTGAGTATTCAGTTGTTGGAACAGGAACTCCGATCTTACTATTTCACGGGGGGCACTCGAACTGCCGAGAAGAGTTAGGGTATGAACGTCTTGTAAAAAGCGGGTTTTCAATCATAACACCGTCAAGACCAGGATACGGAGCTACTTCAAAAGAACTTGGCGAAACATTCGAACTAGCTTCTCGTTGCTATGCGAAGATGTTAGATCAGTTAGACATTAAAAAAGTACATATCATTGCAGTCTCAGCGGGAGGTCCGAGCGGAATTAGCTTTGCGTCAATGTATCCAAACCGTACAAATAGCTTAATTCTACAAAGTGCCGTCACAAAAGAATGGCTGTCTAAAAAAAGTCTCAATTATAAGGTAGCGAAATTTGCATTTCATCCGCTTACTGAAAAGTGGACGTGGAAGCTCGTGGCTCGTCTGTCAAACCGCAACGTACAGTTTATGTTTAAGAAGTTTGTTCCATCTTTTAGTAAACTTCCGGCAGAAGAAGTCATGAAACAAATGAAAGATTCAGACCTGGAAGCATTTCAGCGTATGAATAATCGCTATCGTTCAGGAGAAGGATTTATCTTAGATCTTCAGCATACGTCCAAGAGGTTTAATCACTTGCTGACGACGGTCCAAAGCCCAACTCTGATTCTGCACAGCCTTAACGACCAAGCTGTCTCCCTGGAGCATGCACATCACGCAAAAAAATCAATTCCAACGTCAACGCTTTGCCTCCTTGATAATTGGGGACATTTGCTGTGGATTGGAAAAGATGCAGAAGATATTCATAATCAAGTTGAAGCGTTTATGAAAAAGCATGACCTTGTGAATGGGCATGTTACTTTATAATTTGGGAGAGAAAATGAATGACTAAAACGATTGATTTACAAGTAGTAGACAACGTAGCCGACTATATATCAAATCTGTCAGAGCTTTTAGTGACGTGCGTGGAAGGAGGGGCATCAATTGGCTTTTTGCCTCCTTTGTCTAACGACCAAGCAAATATGTACTGGAGTGGAGTCAATCAAAATGATACCGTCCTGCTTATCGCAGCTAGTGAAGGCAAAGTAGTGGGCACCGTTCAGCTATATTTAGAAAGAAAAGAAAACGGAAAGCACCGAGCTGAAGTTGGAAAGTTAATGACGCACCCTGGTTTTCGAAGAAAAGGAATTGGCCGCTTATTAATGGAGAAAGTTGAAGCCCAAGCGAAAAAGCATGGCATTTCACTGCTTGTATTAGATACAAGAGAAGGTGATCCATCAAACGAACTATACCAAGCAATGGGGTACACAAAAGCAGGGATAATTCCCAACTATGCATTGTCAGCCAACGGTAATCTGGATGCCACGGTGTTTTATTATAAGCTAGTGTAATAGAAAAGAATGATGAGCATGATAAAAGGAAAGAAGCATAAGTCCGATACCTATGCTTCTTTTTGTTTGACTTTCTTCCATCTTGAATAAATTTCAAACAGAGAAAGAGAGAGAACGCCCCAGAAAATCCAGTTGCTAAAAGAGACACCAGAAGTAGACTCACCGCCTAAAAGCGACAATATTGTCATCACTACAACAATGTAGACAGTAAGAATAAGTTGTCCTATTAAGCCTTCAGCTATTTTTTCTTCCGAGCGGATTCTAATTATGATACTCAGTATAAACAATAACCCAATCACGCTAACGAATAAAACAAAAGCAGCTTGTGGTAGGATTTTTGTAAACATTGGGTTAGGAAAATAATCAAAAACTAAAATAATAGTTAGAATCAGCATAAATAGTAAATCTGGCCACTTTATATATTTCACCAAAAAGCACCGCCACCTTGTTGCTTTATTATATCATTTTAGTAATTATTTTCTATAAAAACCATTGAATAATGTTTACCTGTGTTCTCATCACGCATACACTCTCTTATGTTCACGCGTATAGGTAAGACTATTAGCTACTTCCTGCTCATTGATTTGAAAATCAAGCGCTTTTGCCACTTTCGTAGACTCGCGAATAAACATCGTTTGACTGGCTTGGAGCGCATGCCAAACCTTTTTATTGGTCGATACGTCATAGGTGCTTTGAAGCTCAAGAAACTCGTGTTTTTCCAGGTAGTTTGGAAGGTACTTATTGTTTTTTCCTAAACTAAACGTAAATCCACGCTCAGTACCAATTCGCCAGGACATCATGCGCAGAAGTTCTGTTCTCGCTTGAATAGTCAGATGATCTACTGCATATAAAAATTCATTGCGGCAAAGGCCTTTGACAACGTACGTACAAACCCACCAAAATTCGTTGCAACAGTCTAGAAAGTTAGCTTCGGTTGGCATTCGAAGATGATACTGTTTATCGCTTAGAAGTTGTGGTGCCCTAAATAAATCATCTTTATCTAGCAATATGGTTGAAATACCTTCATCACCACGGTTCCAGTCTTCTTTAAGTGAAAGCGGACAAAGAGTTAAATCAATTCGCGTATAGTCTTGAAACAGCATGAGATAGCTGAACTTTCCTCCTAATGAAGGCGGAAATAACGTTGTTTGTTCCGGCATTTGGGTCAAAAAACGTTCTCCGAAATAGTCAACCCATGTCGGGTCACTTAAGAAGCCTTCCATCTCAGATACAATAAAAACAATATCGTAATCTTGAAAATGGTCACGAGGTGCCTTGGGATTGACACGTGAACCACACATCCCAACTGCTCGTACGCGGCCATCGTTTTTCGCATAGCTCAAAATAAGATTCATTACTTCTTCTTTACTGCGCACGTTCATTCTCCTTTCTTAAAAACGTTTATTTCCCATCCGCTTTTTTGATAAAATGGAATTATTAGGGTTTGGTTTTATTATTTCATAGTGTAAAAGGGAGTGCAAAGATGAAGGTGCGATCTCTACAAGACCATGATGTTAAAGAGCTAATTCCGCTTATGGAACAGCTTGGTTATCCAACGAATTTTGAAGATCTGCAAGTGAGGCTATCCGCTATTCAAGCTTCGTCAGATTATCATACGCTCATCGCAGAGATAGATGGTGAAGTAGCGGGAATGGCTGGCTTATGTAAAAGCTATTTTTATGAATACGATGGCTCTTATACTCGTATTGTTGCATTTGTTGTTCATGAGAAATTTAGAAGAAAAGCCGTCGGGAAAATGTTGATCAAAGAAGCAGAAAGGTGGGCGAAGAGTCAAGGCTGCATGGCAATTGGATTAAACAGCGGCAACCGAGATGAGCGGCTGGCTGCGCATCTTTTTTATCAAAAAATGGGCTACCAGCCGAAAAGCACTGGGTTTATAAAAGAGATACGTTAAAACTTAAAGGAGCTACTGTGGCAGCGTGCTTTCAACTCTGAAAGAAAAAGATCACGCTTAGCCGGTGAGATTTTTACGCTTCCTAAAAGAGAAGATGTATAAAAGATTTCAATAGCATCCTTTGAAGCGAGAACTTTATATCCCGTAAAAACATTACGAGTTGGGGCTACCTTTGTGATTTCTTCATATGGAATACGAATCTTCAATACGCCCCCTTTAACAATAAGATAATCAGAGTGAAGTTCATACGTCACAAAAAAACTAGACCATACCATGACGCCTCCACAAGCTAAAAATAATGCAATAGAAATAATAATATCAAGCAGAGTTGTTTCACTGTCTAAAAAAAGAGGAAGAAAAAATACTACGCCAAGGGTTGCTAAAGAAGTGGTTATTACCATACCAAAAAAGCGGTCGATATGAGATCGGAATTTCAAGAAAGCACCTCCGTTCATTTTTTGAAAACGAGTTAGTACTAGTTTATACGCTTAATGTAAGGAATTGGTTTCGCTTTTTACTAATGCGAAGTGAAAAAATAGATTTAGTATATTAGCTAAGAAAGGAAGAAACATATGAACATACCTACATTGGATACGAAGCGGCTCATTCTCCGTGAGTCAAAAGAAAGTGATGCCGTTCATATGCTAAGGTATTTATCTGACCCTGTAGTAATGAAGCATATGGGGTTAGAGCCTTTTCAAACGATTGATGATGTGAAAAGCGAGCTCAGCTGGTACAGAAATATAGTAAATGAAGGTACCGGGATGAGATGGGGCATTACATTAAAAGAAGAAGGCGTCATAATTGGAAGCTGTGGTTTTTTAGATTATGAATCTAGTCATGAAAGAGCGTCAGTTGGATACGAGCTTCATCAGGAATACTGGAGGCAAGGCATTGCAGCTGAAGCTATGAAAGCAGTCATCGAGTATGGATTTTCAAACTGGAAGCTACATCGCATCCAAGCCCTAATTGAACTAGAAAACATATCATCGCAGAAGCTTGTTGAAAAGCTTGGATTTCATCAAGAAGGATTGCTGAGAGAATATGAGCGCACGTGCGGGAAATTTGATGATTTGTATATGTACAGCTTACTAAAAAGGGAATGGAAAGAAAGAAGAGCCGACTAATGAGCGGCTTTTTTATTTATGATTCTTTATACCTATTATTTTGGCGGATTTAAGGGAACGTTGTCTTACTGTAGAAAAAAGAGAAAAATTTCCTATTTCTCTAATTAAAAGCAACTTTTAAACTATAAATATTGGAAAAAGTGGTAAAGAGGTGAACCTCATGGGATTTGAACAAATGCTTCAAAGTTTTTCAAGCACAATCTCAGGAAACGTTGCGGATGCTGAAGAGAAAATTCAGCGTTTAAAAACCGCAAAAACAGAGATTGAAAACGAAAAGAAACGGTCATTAGTAGAAATAAAAGAAGTAAAGGAACCAGACTTAGGAAATCATTGGAAAGGTGATATATCCACAAACTTTGATGATAACAGAAAGCAAGCATACAACGAAATCAACGATATTATCACGAACGATTATGACGACTATATAAATGCGATTAACCATAAAATCACGTGGTACGAGGCTCAAAAAGGCTTTTATAGCGGTGTTAGCTACCTTGTAAACGAAGCGGAATCTCTTTTAAATAAAGGGGAAGATGCAGTCGCAGATTTAGAGAATAAAATTAGTGAGATTAGGAGAAAGCTATAATGACATCAATCAAGCTCAACTATGAAGACGTCATGCAAAAGCTTGAAGACGTCGAAACAGCCATTCAAAAATTATCGCTCCCAGGAAACTCCGATGTCGGGGATAACAACCTTTCAAGCACAAACGAGTGGAAGTCACAGGAAGAAGAGCTGGGAAAGCTTTTAAAAACGTACATCACAGCCTTAGAAAAAAGCGTACAGGACACGAAAGCTAACGTGAAATTATTAAAAGAACAAGACGAAGCCATTGTGCGTTCATAATGAAAAAGGGTGAATCAAATGGGGAAAATATACGATGCAAAGGGCATTTCAACCTTTTCCAAAGAACGAGAAAAAGCGTATAAAAATCTTGAAGACCAGCTGCAGACCCTCCACAAAGCGCTAGCTGCCGTGTCTAAGCTGGATGATAGCCTTCAAGGAAAAGGTGCCGACAACATTAAGAAGTTCTATGAATACCAAGTTGATAACGCAAAGTGTTGGATTGATTTAGTCCAAATGACCAAGTCATATTTCTCAGCGCTGTACGTAAAAGCAGAAGACGCGAACCTAGCAGGAAACACGGTAGTTGACCTATCGTTTTTAGAGCATGATCTTAAACAGTCCGTAAGCCAAGCGAAAGAACTCGTTGCTCAGCAGCGAGAAGATCTTCAAACGATTTTGCATAAAGTGGACGACTTAGTCTCACTGTCTGCGTTTTCTGCCGAAGATTTTAACGATTCAATCGATAAAGCAGAAAAAAAGCGGGATGAAACGGTTGAAGCAGTTGAAAAATTGGATGCAGAGTGGTTAGAAGGTTATAGGCAAATGGAATCAAATTATTTGCTGACCCAAGCTGCAACCAACAGCTTACACGGAGCTACGACGCAAGGCGGGCAGGCGTATCCAGTTTTATTTGATCAAAAAGCGTATCATGCAAGCGAGTTGTATAAAGTTCAAAAAGAAGCAAGCGAGTACGCAACGAACTACGTGACGTATCATGAAGAAATGAAAAATGTTCACGAGCTGAAAAAAGAAGCGGAGCGCCAAGCGGTTGAAGAAGCTAATAAAAAGTGGTATGAAAAAACGTGGGATACGGTTTCAACCTTTACAGGAGAGGTAACAGGATATTATGATTATAAACGAGCAGCCGAAGGCGTAGATCCCGTTACGGGACGTGAGCTTTCAACATCGGAACGCGTAGCGGCAGGGGCAATGGCAGCGGCTGGATTCATTCCCGTTGTCGGCTGGGCAGGTCGCGCAGCTAAAGGCGGAAAAGCCATCTATGTTACCGCCAAAGGTGTCAACGCTGCTGATCACGCGCTTGATGCGTACAAAACGTCCAAATCGTTTAAAGCGCTCGAACAAGCAGAAAAAGGTCTCTACGGCCTAGTCGCCGCAAACGGCATGTACGAATTCACAACGGGAAAAGACATGTTCGGCAATGCGATTTCTGAAGAACAGCGCCAAAACAGCCTGTTCCAATCGCTCGGCATTGCAGGCGCAGGTGCCCTATCGACGCGCTACGCAGCCAATATGGGTCAAGCCGTGGTGACAAAAGGAACCGAAAAGCTCACGCAAATGCGCAATACGCTTCGCACAAGTGCGGTTGCCAACGTCACCAAACAAGCGTACCAAAGTGTCAAAACCGCGCCCGCATCGTGGACACAGTCATTACATAAAACGTATACGAGTATTTTAGACAGCACCATGCCAAGGCTCATGCCCGAACTAGCGCCAGCCGGTCCAGCGCTTGCCCAGCAGACGGTAAGGGAAACCTTGCAGAATGTGAAGCAGCAAGCGATGCAGATGATCACACCCATCTACAATCCAAAAGTCAAGCGGTACCAAGACCCAGAAACAGGGAGATTTGTGGCGAATCCGAACGTGGAGCGTGTGGAGAAACCCGTTGGAGTGGAGAAGAAGGGTAAAGAGGTTGAGCGCGTTCGGAATGTTGAGAGTGTTCAGGGTGTTTCTAAGGGTACGGGTAATGTAAAGCATTTGGATGATGTACCAAGAATAAAAGAAGTTGAAGTTAATTTTAAAAGAAATGTTAAACATGACTCCGAAGAGTTTGCAAGACAATTAAAAGACCAAGAAAAAGGTATGAATGAATTAACGGTTGACGAGTATCTGAAAAATAGAGACAGATATATTGCTGAAGGTAGAGCAATAGAAGGAAATGCAGCTCAAAAAATGGCTAGACAAGAAGCACTTAAAGATAAAATTGCTGAACTGCGAAAACAAGGACTTTCCAGAGCAGAGGCGACAAAGCAAGCTTCAGAATGGCTGGAAACAAAAGCAGCACTTCATAATCCAGATCAAATAGCTGGAGGAAGAACAGACATTATTGGAGGTATGGGGGATAAAAGAGTAAATTCCTCGATAGGTTCACAATGGAAATATAGAATTGATGTTGTTGATGAGCAAATTAGGGAAATGGCGAAGAATATGTCATCGGAGCAGCTAAAGAATACTTATTTAAATGTGAAATTAACTCAATAATCAATGGAGGGTATGTTAATTGGAAACTATATTTAGCGATTTTATAAAACATGAAACAGTTGATGATGATATTATTTTAAAATATAAGGATAAACTTCCTGAAGAATTAATAGAAACATGGAAAAAATATGGTTTTGGTACTTTCGTAAATGACTTTTTAAAAGTTATTAATCCAGACGATTATTTAGATATTTTAGAGAGAAGTTATCTAAGGTATGAGCAGGCCATTCCTATTTTTACAACCGCAATGGGTGATATTATAGTATGGGAAAAAGATAAGTATGTAAATTTATTAAACTTTAGGAAAGGAGATGTTAATGTTGTTTCATCCGGATTTGAATTCTTTTTTGATGACTTAAAAGATAATGATTTTATGAACGATGAATTAATGTGGCAGCCTTATCCTGAAGCGATTAGTAAATACAGTGCCCCTAACTATGATGAGTGTTTTGGATACACCCCTCTATTAGGTTTAGGTGGCGCGGAAAAAGTTGAGAACCTAAAGAAAGTAAAATTGAAGGAACATATTCTTATTATTACTGAATTTATGGGACCAGTGCAGTAATGTTCAAGACTATGTTAACTATAAGCACTTGATTGCCTTATTAGGCAACAGGTGCTTTTATTTTTTGTTAGAAATTTAAACTTTGTATGACATTGATGATGCTTAATTGAAATTCATAACTCATGAAGGTTGTACCATCATGAAGTATTGTTTTAACACTTTGAGGAACGGAATAAGAACGAGAAATAGGCGAGATGACATTTCACATGGCAGAGATAGTTATGATATGGAATTGCTGACAAACTAACGAGATTCACAAAGCTCGTGGCTTAAAACAAGAGGTAACATTAAAGGAAGTTCTTTTCTGCCTTTGGCCTATAAATTTTATGTTGTATTTTAACTAGAGACGGTCGTATAATACTCGCTATTCGTTTAAAAAGCGTTACATAAATTGTAATTTCCGTAACGGGAGGGTGGAAAGTTGAACGTTGTTGGGTATATACGAGTCTCGACTCAAGGTCAAGCAAGAGATGGATATAGCTTGAGATATCAAGAAGATGAAATTAAAGTATATTGTAAGGAACAAGGCTTAAACTTGATTCATATTTTTAGAGACGAAGGAATTAGTGGCGCAAAACTAAATGAAGAAGCATTAGAAATTGACAGGGTGGGCTTACAGGAAATGTTGGCTCACCTTTCGTCTGTCCAAATTGATTATGTGGTGGTGCTCAATACAAGTCGATTATGGCGGTCAGATATTGTCAAGGTACTGATTCAACGAGAATTAAAGAAATACGGCTGTGATATTAAAAGCATTGAACAGCCATTTTACAGCATTCACAAAAAAGACCCAAACGATTTTTTGGTCAATGGCTTAATGGAGTTATTAGACCAATATCAACGGCTTGAAATAGCGCTGAAGCTAACGAAAGGAAGAAATAAAAAGGCAAAAGAAGGTGGATATGCAGGGGGAAGGGCGACATTTGGCTATACCAAACAAAAGGGTGAAAAGGAACTAAAAATACATAACGGGCATGCAGAAGTAGTGAAACGGTTATTTGAGTTGAAACACTTACATAGTAAATGGTCACTGTCTAGGTTGGCAGAAGCTTTGAATGAAGAAGGGTATCAAACAACCCAGGGGAAAGTATTTACGAAAGTACAAGTGAAGCGAATATTAGACCGAGAAAGTTTTTATCAAGGGATCTATACATACGGACAAATACAAGCAAATGGCAAACATGAAGCAATAATTTAAATGGTTACTTAAAAAAGATACTCATTTTCTTATATATCCCTATGTAAAGGTGAAAATGGATAGGCTTTCGTACCAATGCGCACCAATTGGTGAACGCTCGAACTAAGGTTGCCGGCATTTTCATTCAATAATTGACAACTGAATAGGAGGATGAACGATGCATGAAAAGCAGAAACATATTTATGTGGGTGTAGACTTGCATAAGCAACACCATGTGGCAGTGGTCATTAATTGTTGGCAAGAGAAGCTAAAGGAAATAAAATTTGAAAATAAACCGTCTGCCTTCCCAACTTTTTTATTGGATATTGATAAACTAATAGAAGAAGGAATTACACCTGTATTTGGTTTAGAAGATGTAGGTGGATATGGACGATCGTTAGCACAGTTTTTAACCGATCATGGACAGGTTGTCAAAGAAGTAAACCCAGCTCTTTCATACGCTGAACGAAAAAGCCATATGACCACACAAAAGAGTGATAGCTGGGATGCAGAATGTGTGGCACGCATTTTGTTGAACCAACTGAACCATTTGCCTGACGCGAAACCGAATGATTTATTTTGGTCAATACAACAATTGGTCACTAGAAGAAATGCATTGGTGAAAGCTCAAGGTGCTTTAAAAAACCAACTGCATATTCAATTGAGCCATCATTATCCAAGCTATAAGAAGTTTTTCTCCGAGGTGGATGGGAAAACAGCTTTAGCATTTTGGGAACGATACCCATCACCGTCTTGTTTAGAAGGTGTGAGTATAAAACAATTGACCACCTTCTTATTAGAAGTGAGCCATAATACTTGTTCGGTGAAAAAAGCGAATGAAATATTGAAGCTAGTAATAGAAGATGGGAACACAACAAAAGAACATCAAGAAACGCGAGACTTTCTAGTAAGAAGCATCGTTCGAGACATCACGTTTAAAAAGAAGGAAATGAACTATGTGGAAGGCGAATTAAAAGAGTTAATGAGCTTACTAGACTTTCAACTAGACTCCATGCCAGGCATTGACCTCGTAACAGCTTCTGCTTTAATTGCGGAGATAGGTGACGTAAGACGCTTTCCGAATGCCAACAAATTAGCACGATTTGCGGGGATTGCACCTGTTTACTTTGGTTCTGGTGGGAAAGGTAAGGAACAAAAAAGCAAACAGGGAAATCGGGCGCTGCATGCTTTATTTTACAACTTAGCAGTGCAACAAGTGCAAGTAGCAAAGGGGAGTAAGTTGCCAAGGAACCCAGTATTTTATGCATATTACCAACGAAAGCTTAAGGAAGGCAAAACAAAGGGACAAGCATTGGTTTGTATTATGAGAAGGCTTGTGAATATTATATACGGCATGATGAAGCATAAAACAGCCTATAAATTGCCGATAGTAAGTGAGAAGGAAATAGTTTAATAAGGTTTTAGATAAGTTGTTTTTTTATTAGAAGCTTTTAAGATTACAACATAGGGTACGGGTGAAAATAATATACAAGGTGCAAGATATGGCGAAAGGAAAATTTCCGATGAGACATATGGTAAATTAAGAAGAGCATCACCATCTTCTAAAATACAAAGAGAAGTTAACAAAAATATTGATGATATTATTGGAACTGAGGATTTTGCCTTACCTGGAAAAATAATTGATAAAAAACTGCATGCAGATCATATTGTTTCCCTAGAGAAAATAGCTCGTATGGAAGGTTTTGAGACATTAACTTACAATCAACAGAAGGAAATTGCCAATTTTGTAGAGAATTTTATAGGTCTTAGTGAAGCAGCTAATACATCTAAAGGTTCAAAGTCATTTGCAGATTGGTACATCTACAAAAAAGAAAATATTCCGGTAAACCCTGTATTTAGGGAAAAAATGATATTAAAAGAAAAAGAACTAGAAATTGAGATCCAAAAAATTATAGATGAATTTAATAGGATAAATAAAAAGGAGTGATTTCGGGTGGATAAATTATCTTTTTTAAAACAATATAGAAAAAGTATAGAGTTTGTGTCTAACAGAGACTTACTCAATATTGAAAAGGAAAATATGCCTGAAAAATGGATAGAGATATTTAAAGAAACAGATAAAACTAGAAAGAAAGATAAATTAATAGCTTTATGGAATAGTGTATGTGAAAAAGAATTGAGTAATACTATATCATACTTGAAAGAGAATTTATTAGAATTTGAACTAATTGTAGATAATGGACAATATGCAGTACTATACAGCGTAAAAAGTGAAAATGACGAAATACTTTATTATGAAGGTGGTATACCGACTAATTCTATTCTAGAAATGCAACACGATTGGTCAAATGTTCCAGAATCTATAAAGGAGTTCTATGAAAAATTACACAATGGTTTTTATTATCTGCCAAGTAGAGCTATGGGACTTGTACCAGTAGAACGCATTACTCATTTTGAGGATCATGAATGGGGAATACTTGAAGAATTAGATGGGCCATTAGGAGTTAATATGGCTACAACATATGGTTTTTTTGAAAATGGCATGGGAGGATATGTTGCTATAGATTTAAACAACTGTATAGGTGATGTAGCGACATTGTGGTTTACCAATGATAAGCCTGAATATAATGTGGATTTTTGGGATATTGTAGATGAATGGATTGTAATAGGCCTTCAAGACAATTAAAAAATATATAAATATTTAGAAGCAGCAATGATAGGAGATTAGACATTTTAAACTTATGAAGTATTGTTACAAGGAACAAGCCAAAAAATTACGAAATTAAACTTGCTCGTGGGTTTAAGGATAGAATTAGTAATGAATTACGTTATAAAATTAAAAGAAAGCATTTGATTGTCTATCTAGGCAATCAAGTGCTTTCTTTATGAAGATTTACGAATTAAAATATATATAATCACTTAGGTTCAAATCAACATTTTGCGCACAAGCACCGTTGCCAACGTCACCAAACAAGCGTACCATAGCGTCAAAACCGCGCCGGCATCGTGGACACAGTCATTACATAAAACGTATACGAGTATTTTAGACAGCACCATGCCAAGGCTCATGCCTGAACGAGCGCCAGCCGGTCCAGCGCTTGCCCAGCAGACGGTAAGGGAAACCTTGCAGAACGTGAAGCAGCAAGCGATGCAGATGATTACGCCTATTTACAACCCAAAAGTCAAGCGATACCAAGACCCAGAGACAGGGAGATTTGTGGCGAATTCGAATGTGGAGCGTGTGGAGAAACCCGTTGGAGTGGAGAAGAAGGGTAAAGAGGTTGAGCTGGTTCGGAATGTTGAGAATGTTCAGGATGTTTCTAAGGGTACGGGTGAAGTTCTGGGTAATAAAGAAGTAGCAGTAGGAGAAGAGATTATTGCCCGAAGGGTACTGAAAGCAGAACTTGATTTAACACCAAAACTTACACCATACAAATCTTTAAGTAGGGGTCAGCAGAAAAAAATAAAAGAAAAGATTGAAAATCGTACAGTAACAAAAGAAGAATATAAAAGATATCAATGGGATAAAAGATTTTCAAAAAGAAGAGCTGCAGGGGTTAATGAATTTTGGAAGCAAGAAAAGAAAAGGATTTTAGATGGAGAACCTACAACAAGGGATTGGACTAATGAACAGATACAAGAGATTTTAAGAGGAAAAAAACCTCAATATAATGGGCAATCAATAATTGGACATCATACTTACAATGCTATGAATTACCCACATATATGTAATAGAGGAGAATTAATTTATCCTGTAACTAGCAGGGAACATTTAAGGGGTTGGCATGGCGGAAGCTATAGTAAAAATGCACCTGGTAGACCTGTTAATCCAAATTATTTAGAAGGATTTTAATGGAAAGGAGAATAATAGATGAGTAAAATGGCAATTACAATAAGCTCTAATGGTCCATTTAGTAAATGTGTAGTACCATTAAGAAAGTACACTGGTTTAGGAATTACAGAGATAAAAAATAAAATTGAAAACAAAGATTTTTTTGCCGAAACAGATGCAAATGATATTGATGATATGGAAAATTTAAAGGGATTAGTTGATAACTTGTTGAAGTTAGGTGCGGAAGTGAAAATATTTGATAGTGATGAATACGGTGAAGGGATTTTCGATTACCAAGAAATTTCTTACGGCGAATTTATAAATAATATTGACCGGTTAAAAGAAATTATGGAAGAATTACAGGATTACGATGATGCTTTGTCTGACGAAGTTTAATTGGTCTTAATAATTATTATTTTAAAAATATATGTTAAGAGTTTGTATTAGTAAAGCAACATAAGCGAGTGATAAATCTCATGATTCTAAAACGATAAATACAAAAGCACATAAGAAAAATTGATGAAAAAGAATGTATTTTTGAAGTGGATAGAAAAATATATGGTGTTTGAAAATAGATACTCCATGATGGTTGTACCATCATAGAGTGTTATGTGCAATGATGGAATAGAAAATAAAGTACGAGCTTAGGCGAGATGACATTTTATTGGGTGCTGAATATAAACACATGGAATATATTAAACTAACGAACTCGTAAGTTTTAACGTAGTATATATGTGAGTGCTGGGGTATCAGTTGTATTTGGTTTAGAGGATGTTGGTGGTTATGGAAGAGCGTTAGCGAAATATTTAGTAGATCATGAACAAGTAGTGAAAGAAGTAAATCCAGCTTTATCATTTTTAGAGCGAAAAAGCCATGTGACGACACAAAAAAGTGATAGTTGGGATGCGGAATGCGTAGCCCGTATACTAATAAATAAGTTAAATCAATTACCAGATGCAAAGCCAAACGATTTATTTTGGTCGATACAACAACTAGTTTCAAGAAGGAATGCATTAGTAAAAGCACAAAGTGCATTAAAGAACCAACTACATATTCAATTAAACCATCATTATCCAAGCTATAAAAAGTTTTTCTCAGAGTTAGATGGAAAAACAGCATTAGCATTTTGGCAGCAATATCCGTCACCCTCTTGTTTAGAGGGGGCTAATATAAAGCAATTAACAGCTTTTTTATTAGATGTTAGCAACAATACATGTTCAGTAAAGAAAGCAAGCGACATATTAAAACTTGTAAAAGAAGATGGACATACAATGAAGGAATATCAAGACACACGAGACTTTTTAGTAAGAAGTATTGTACGGGAGATTGAGTTTAAAAAGAAAGAAATGAAACACATCGAAAGAGAATTAAAACAGCTAGTAAATCTACTAGATTATCAATTAGAGACGATGCTGTGAATAGAACTTGTGACGGCATCAGCATTAATAGCTGAGATAGGAGATATAAGACGATTTCTAAATGCCAATAAATTAGCACGATTTGCGGGGATTGCGCCTGTTTACTTTGGGTCTGGTGGGAAAGGTAAGACACATAAAAGCAAACAAGGAAACAGGGCGCTACATGCTTTATTTTATAATTTAGCAGTACAGCAAGTGCAAGTAGCAAAAGGAAGTAAGAAGCCACGGAATCCAGTGTTTCATGCGTACTACCAAAAGAAATTAAAAGAAGGAAAAACAAAAGGACAAGCATTGGTATGTATTATGAGAAGGCTTGTAAACATTGTATATGGCATGATGAAATATAAAATAGCTTATGAGTTGCCGGTAGTGGAAGAAAAAGAAGTAGTTTAATAAGGTTTACATGGTTTGTTTTTTTGTTGTGAGGGTTTAAGATTACAACATAGGGTACGGGTGAAACTAGTATATCTAAATTAACTACAGAAGATATTCCGACTGCAAAAAGTGGTAAATTTAATGATTTCTTTAACTCTCTTTCTACTAATGAATTGAATGAATTATGGCAAGATAAAAAGATTAGAAAGAAAATTGAGCGTCAGCTTAGAGAGCCTGGTGGTTTGCATGAATGGCATTTAGTATCAAGAGCTCCACAATCCAAATTTTGGGATATTAGTGCTGAAAAAATTAAGGATTTAAGAACGGCAATATCTGATGTTAAATTTGTAAATCCTAAAGGCGTTCATGGAGGGTTAGGTTCTACAAAAGCACATAATGAATTATTGGCAATTATTGATACATCAAATGACTATAACACATTTATTAGAAGACTTAATAATTGGGCTTACTATAGATTAGAGGGTGGAATTTCATCATTGCCAGAAGGATTAAGATTAAAATAGGAGTGTGTTATTTATGGAAAAGCAAGGAATGGTTTCAATATGGTTAGGTAATATTAAAACACAAAACCAGTTAGAGAAATACGTCAATTTAATATACGATGAAGACGGAGAGTCTGTACCTTCTAAATTTTTTGTAGATTTCAATATTGATATGGATGAAACAGATGAAGATTTTATTGAAAAAGCTGTATTAGAAGGAAAGAGTGATAATATCTCTGTTTTATTAGAGGGCTGTTCATATGAAGAGATTATACTACCTAAAATTAGAGGATATACTAACTTAAATAAGTTGTATAACGCTGTTATTTTAATTTACAATTTTGAGTACGAGAACATAGTTAATTCTTTTGAGGATTTTGATTATATTACTTCTACTAGTTACCTACAATAGTAATCTCTAGATTGAAATTTGAATAAACTGTTGAATAGCGAAGAGCGCTAACCTTATATTAATTTGAAACCTTGATGGGCTATATGCTTCTCAAGGTTTTTATAATTTATGTTTAAATTCACTAGTGTTGCATTAAAATAATTTCAGTTTTAAAAACACTCAAAATCTTCAATAATCTCGTTTTGCGTAAAGAAAAAGTCCTTTATAATGGATAAAGTCAGGTGGTCACCCGTCCAAATCCATTAAAAAGGACCCACGTATGGACAAGATTACACCAAAAACTTCATTTGGACAATGGTTTTCACCCATCAATCTTCAATTATTTGAAGAAAACGTGAAAACGATGAAAGTAGATTACTATACGAAAAAATTAACGACGGAATCGCTCTTTAAATTACTCCTTTTTGCACAGCTGCAAGAAATTGAAAGTCTGCACGCACTTACAGATTGTCTTTTCGACGAACAGCTTCAAAAAGGGATCGACCTTGATTCCATCAGTATTTCTCAGCTGTCACGCCGGTTAAATGGCATGAATCCAGATCTCTTTCAACGGCTTTTCCTGGATTTAGTGACACAAATTCATGCCAAAACGCACTACACGAAACTCGTGATGCCGTTAAAAATCCTTGATTCAAGTACATTACCACTCAATTTGACCAATCATAGATGGGCAACGTTCCGCAAAACAAAAGCAGGTGTGAAATTACATCTACGTCTTGTCTTTATGGAAAAAGGGACATCGTATCCTGAAAAAGCCGTTGTGACAACGGCAAAAGAACATGATCGCGGTCAACTTGAAGTCATGATCGATGACAAAGAATGCATGTACGTGTTTGACCGTGGCTACCTCGATTACGAGCGATTTGACCGCATGACAGATGATGGCTACTTTTTTCTTTCAAGGCTGCGGAAAAACGCCGTCATACGGGAAGTTTACGACTTCAAACTGCCAAACGATACGACCGTTTTATCAGATCAAATGGTGTTGATTGGCACGACGCAAAATCGAGCAGAAAATTATTTCCGTCTACTAAAAGTTATGGATTCAAAAGGAAATGAGCTCCATTTAATCACGAATCGTTTTGATTTGAGTGCCGAAGAAATGTCTGAGATGTACAAATCGCGCTGGGCAATTGAGTTGTTTTTCAAATGGATTAAACAGCATCTCCGCATCAAAAAGTTTTACGGACAAAGTGAATGGGCGATTCACAACCAAGTGTTGATCGCACTTATCGTCTTTTGTCTGCATGTACTCGTGCAGCTCGAAACAAAAAGTAAGCGAAAACTCCTGCAAATTAGCCGTTATTTAAGGGCTGCTTTGTGGAAGCCAGCACATATCTGGCTTCGAAAAATTAAAGGGGAAGCTGTCCCTTAATGAGCAAATGATCGTTGTCTCTTTTGTCTAATTGTAAATAAAAACCAAATGGATGGAGCCACCTTTGTTTGGATATTCACTTTTTTGGCTCTTCATTAGGAAAGATATAAAACTGAAAATTCAAATAAAATTTATGCAACACTAGTGATTTAAAAAAGACAAAACAACAAATTAATGAGTGGTACGTAAGAGCCCCAAAGAGAACACAAAAAGAGTTTATGATTTGGGTAGAACAAAATGTCCCTCAGCATATTAAGCCATACGTGCGAAGCGAGTATTTAGGCATGGAATATAACTTGCTGAAAAAAGGAAAAGTTGGCTACAAGAAAATGTCAGAGTTAGGGTACGGTGAATTCATTTCAGGAATAAAAGAAGGTGAGTATGATGGAAAATAAGCTCGGGGAATTAATTATGCTAGTAGGTCTTCCTGGAAGCGGGAAATCTACATTAGCTGAAGAAATAGCCCAAACTAAAAAATATGTTCACTTATCTTCTGATAACATCAGACAAGAGCTGACGGGCGATGTGAATAATCAAGACGAAAACAGCAGGATATTTGAAGTGATGAATGAGCGAGCTACGGAGCTGTTAAAAAGCGGTCAGCATGTAATATATGATGCGACAAATGTTCATCGCAAGCGAAGAAAGCATTTGATTACTCAAGTGTTTAAGGCGAATAAAAAAACGGTGTACTATTTAAATGAACATATTGACGAAGTGAAATCGCGTAATCAACAACGTGCTAGAGTAGTGAAAGAAGAGTCGATTAATAGAATGTATAAAAGTGCTCATATTCCAGTTGAAAATGAAGGCTGGGATGAAGTAACGTACATTTCAACTAAGAAGCGTCACTCCATTGAGCATAAAGAGGCTTGCGAAAAACTTTTTACTAAGCACTTACCTCACGATGAGCTATTTTCAGAGCTATCCTGCTATATACCCGACTTTAGCGCGATTATTGACTTACCGCAAGACTCAAAATACCACAGCTTCTCTGTTAGTCGACATACGTATTATGTGTATCTGCATATACAAGAGCACTATCAAGACCCTAATAAGCTGGTTCTTTTGTGGGCAGCGCTGTTTCATGATCTCGGAAAAGGAACGTGCAAGTCGTTTGTGAACTACAAAGGGGAGGAAACAAAATATGCGAGCTTCATCGGACATGACTATGTTTCTTCACAGCTGGCAGCGTATTGGCTAACGATACTTGGGTATGAAGGCGAGTTCGTCAAGCGTGTTTCGGCACTCACTCAGTTTCATATGTATCCGATGAATGCAGGTGATAAGAAGCTAAGGGAATTAAAGGAGCTTCTTGGAGATGAGCTATTTTCAGAGCTAATTATTCTGCATGAAGCAGATCTACAGGCTAAATAGAAATAAGCAGCGAGGGAGGAACCCAGCTGCTTATTTCTATTGACCTTTAATTACGTCAAACGGAGTTTCTTTACCGTTAATCAGCACTTTAAGCGTACTATCAGGCGAATCCCATGTAAGCTTATAGATGAACGGTTTTTTTATCGTGTTTTCAGATTTTGTTTCAGTTAATTTAATTGTGATTACGTCTTCTCTTTGTTCAAGGTTTGCGGATAAAAGCTGAGACGTTTGATAAATAAGATAACCTTCAGTGTTTTTATCTCCTTGAATCAGCTGAAGATCAGCCGCGTCATTCGTTTCTTCTTCAATAGATTTTGGAGCTGTTTTTACTTCGCTGAGGCTGACTTCTGAGCTGTTACAAGCAGAGAGTGTAAGAGCAGCAAGGAATCCTACCGTCATGATTTTTTTCAATGGTGCACCTTCTTTTGTTATTATTTTCTAAATAGTATAACGTAAAAGTCAGAAGTGCGTAAAGACTCTCCTGTTTACAAACGCACTTCATAGCGCTCTTTGCGCTTTAAACTTGGAAAAGCAATGCCAACTAAAATAAGAATAACGCCCATCCATTGAATAGAAGCAACCGATTCATGTAACACAAAAGTGGACATAAACACAGCGGTTGGCAGTTCTGAAGCACTTAAAATAGCACCAAGATTTCCGCCGACTTTTGGCATGCCGGTATTAAACAGAATCGGAGGAAGCAATGACCCGAATAACCCCATTAATAGCCCATACATCCATAAATGTATAGATACGAGTTCTTCCACCATAAACGTCGGTGGCATAACAATAAAGATAAGAAGCGCAGCACCGGTTGTCATGATGGCACTTTTGCGGATTGGGTGAATCGAAATAGACGTGCGTCCGCTAAAAAAGATAAAAAATGAAAACGATACGGCAGCAAGCAGACCAAAGAGTATTCCTAGACCTGAAAAAGCAATCGTACTTTCAGCAACGCCGGATGCTAAGAGTGAGCCTACCATAATAATAGCCGCTGCCACTAGCTGCTTAGAAGTAGGTGCTTTCTTGTCAAACACGTATTGTAAAATCATGCTGATCCATGTGAACTGTAGTAAAAGAATAATGGCAAACGACGCGTTGATGTAGCTAAGCGCGTAGTTATAAAAAATCCCTGTTAGTCCCATTGGCGTCCCGCTGAGCAGTAAAACAGCCCAATTTTTTTCCGAAGAGGACTTTTGGGCACAAAGCTAGCCAGTATCCAAAGCAGAAGTGCACCTAGTAGATACTGACTTCCTGTTAAAGCATTCACACCAAACCCCGCAGCGTATCCAAGCTTCACAAAAGTTGAGACAACACCATACGAGCACCCACCTAAAAAGACAAGGAGAGCATAAAACCATAAATTCATAAAAATCCTCCTTTAAACAATACAAAAGCCACCCATCTTCGAGGAGATGGGTGGCGAAAAATAGCAGTAAAAAATCCACCTGCTGCAGGAATTGCAGCTTTTAAGGTATGTAACTAGCTTTATTATAAAATGATATCATGCAGCTATCAATAGAAATTCGATTAAGAGGTTTATATAAATATATCTCTTGCATTCCACAAAAAAACCATAGTATAGTATAATTTAAATCGTAATCCTTACTATTTAAATTAATGAGGAGGTATTTGATATGAAAAAAATACCGGTAACAGTACTAAGTGGTTATTTAGGATCGGGGAAAACCACGTTATTAAATCACGTGCTCCAGAATCGTGATGGCCTTCGCGTAGCGGTGATAGTAAATGATATGAGTGAAGTAAATATAGCGCAGAGTTGGTGAAGGAAGGTGGAGATTTATCGAGGACAGAGGAAAGGCTCGTTGAAATGTCAAACGGCTGCATTTGCTGCACGCTTCGAGAAGATCTGTTAGTTGAGGTTGAAAAGCTTGCTCAAAGAGGAAACATTGACTACATATTAATTGAATCAACAGGAATTAGTGAGCCGGTTCCAGTTGCTCAAACATTTTCGTATATAGATGAAGAGCTAGGCATTGATTTAACACAATTTTGTACATTAAACACGATGGTAACGGTTGTAGATGCCAATCGCTTTTGGCATGACTTTCAATCTGGAGATTCATTGTTAGACCGTAAAGAAGCGCTCGGTGAAGAGGATGCGCGTGAGATTGCAGATTTATTAATTGATCAAAATGTCACAAGCGGGTCCATCTGTTAGTATTGAACCCGTTTCATATTGGGTAGCGTCGCTTCCAGCCCTTGAACAAGAGCAGATCCAGCCTGCATCTGTTGACTTACGCCTGGGATTTAGCTACTTAAAGGTGAAACAGCATCAAGTTGGACTTATGTCTTTAAATGAAGAAATACAGTATGAGCATTTTGAAAATAGATAGGCTTTAAATTGGTTTTTTATGTTAAAATTAACAATAACAGAAAATCCCAAAAAAGAGGGTGACACGATGAAGGATAAAAAGAAACAAAAAATAATAATGAGCTTAATCATTGCCATTGTTGCGCTATTAGTTACATCATTCATCTTGTTTTTTAAAGGGTATTATGGGGCATCGCTAGGAGTCGGCGGCGTGTTTTTTGTGCTAGCAACAGCTTTGGGTCAGTGGTCTTCAACTAAAAACGAAGACTATGTGTATAGAAAATCAGGAGGTCCATACTTGTGATAAGGCTGTCGATGCTTATTAGATTAACTAGCGTCATAGATCTACTAGTCAAAGCCAAAAAAACAAACCAATCAAGAGGTTTGTTTTTTTATTTGAGCTCCTTAAGAACAACTTATCCTTTTTTCTTTAGCAAAAACATGATAGGGTATTAAGTACTTAGAACTTTTTTAAAGAATGGTTTATTCATTTGATTAGTAACTACTCAAATATAACCTCTTTCTCATGAGGTGAATTTCTGTATCCACTTCAATACTTATATTAGAAATCCTTGATTTTCAGGCTTTGACAGAGGTTTAAATCGTAGGCACATTCATCATTAAAAAAAATTACTAAATGTGTTGACATTTATACCTATAGGGGTATATTATATGAGTAACGAAACACAGCACTTCAAAAAAGGAGGAACGCTGATGGAATATACGACTCAAATTCAAAATCGTGTTAAGCGTATAGAAGGTCAGCTTCGCGGCGTTTTACGCATGATGGAAGAAGGAAAAGACTGCAAGGAAGTTATAACGCAGCTTTCTGCAGCACGATCAGCAATCGATCGCACAATGGGTCTTGTGGTGAGCACAAACTTAGTAGAATGTGCGCTGGAAGCAGAAAGAAACGGCGAATCTGTGGATGAAATGATTCAAGAAGCCGTTGGATTATTAGTAAAAAGCCGCTAATTTTTTTAATATAAAATATACCCCTATAGGTAAATGGAGGAATGGAAAATGAACGTAACAAAACAATTAGACGCAAAAGGTTTAGCATGTCCAATGCCAATTGTACGAACAAAGAAAGCAATGAACGAATTACAAACGGGTGAAGTACTAGAAGTTATTGCGACTGATAAAGGAGCAAAAAGTGACTTAACAGCATGGGCGAAGTCAATGGGACACACAATCGTTAAAGCAGAAGAAACAGATGACGTACTATCATTTTGGATTCAAAAAGGATAATTTTTTTAGCTAACATTATACCCATACGTGTATAAGTAAAAATAAGGAGGAGTTTAACATGGAAAAGAAAAGAACAACAATTGTATTATTCAGCGGTGATTACGATAAAGCCATGGCTGCTTATATTATTGCAAACGGAGCAGCAGCTTACGATCATGAAGTAACCATCTTCCATACGTTCTGGGGATTAAACGCTCTTCGTAAGGAAGCAATGGTGCCAACTAAAAAAGGGTTTATGGAAAAAATGTTTGGTAAAATGATGCCTCGCGGCGCAGATAAAATGGGCCTTTCAAAAATGAATTTTGCAGGAATGGGACCTAAAATGATTAAAAGCGTCATGAAAAAGCACAATGCGGTGCCATTACCAGATTTAATTGAAATGGCAAAAGAGCAAGATGTAAAGCTTGTAGCATGCACAATGACGATGGATTTATTAGGATTACAAAAAGAAGAGTTAGTAGATGGAATCGATTATGCTGGTGTAGCTGCTTATTTAGCAGACGCTGAAGAAGGTAACGTAAACTTATTCATTTAATGAGGAGGACTATTCATGAAAGAGATTCTAGCAAAAGATGTTGAAAAGAAATTAAATCAGTTAACGGTACTGGATGTGCGTGAAGTAGCTGAGGTAGCGGAAGGCAAAATCCCTAACGCTCTTCACATTCCGTTAGGGTTAATCGAATTTCGTATGAATGAGCTGGATAAAAACGTTGAGTACACGGTTGTGTGTCGCTCAGGTGGGCGCAGCTCTCAGGCAGTTCGCTTTTTAGAAAATCAAGGATTTAAGGTTCAGAACATGACGGGCGGTATGCTGGCATGGGAAGGGCCAACAGAATAAAAAAATTTGCAAGTTAATATACCCTAGGAGGTAATAAGGATGAAAGCCAACGTAATTTTAGATGCAAAGGGCCTAGCGTGCCCAATGCCGATTGTAAAAACAAAAAAAGCAATGAATGATGTAGAAGCAGGACAGGTGCTAGAAGTGCAGGCAACGGATAAAGGTTCAAAAGCGGACTTGCAGGCGTGGGCAGAGCGTACAGGTCACCAGTATTTAGGCGTCATTGAAGAAGGCGACGTGTTAAAGCACTTCTTGCGCAAATCATCTAATGAAGAAGGAATTGAAAAGAAACATCCATACCTTGTTAGCAACGATGAACTAGAAGCAAAATTAGCAGCTAACGAATCGATTCTTGTAGTAGATGTGCGAGAAGAAGCAGAATATGGATTCCGCCATATTCCGAATGCAGTTAATATTCCACTAGGAGACCTAGAGGCGCGTATGAATGAGCTTGATAAAGGTAAAGAGGTATTTGTTGTTTGCCGTACAGGAAGCAGAAGTGACTTAGCAGCTCAAAAGCTGAGTGAAAGCGGATTTACAAGCGTAAAAAATGTTGTACCTGGTATGAGTGAATGGTCAGGAGAAACGAAATCATTAACATAAATTTTTTTATCAAAATAAATACCCTGGGAGGTAATTTAGGTGACAGTAAATCAAATGAGTGCTGCTGAGGTAGCAAAAAAAGCAATTAACAAAGAGGCTTTATTTATCTTAGATGTTCGTAACGAAGATGCATTCCAAGATTGGAAAATTGAAAGTGAAAACTTTACGTATTTAAATATTCCGTACTTTGACTTATTGGACGGTGTAGAAGGTATTCTAAATCAACTTCCACAAGATAAAGACATATTAGTTGTCTGTGCAAAAGAAGGCTCATCGATTATGGTAGCAGAAATGCTTTCAGATGAAGGAAAAGACGTATTTTATTTAGCTGGTGGTATGCGCGCTTGGAGTGAGCATTTAGAGCCAGTGAAGTTAGGCGAATTAAAAGACGGCGGAGAGCTATATCAGTTTGTTCGTATTGGTAAAGGTTGTTTATCATACATGGTTGTGTCAAACGGTGAAGCAGCAATTATTGATTCAACACGCATGACGGATACGTATTTACAGTTTGCCGATGAGATAGGAGTGAAAATTACTCACGTATTTGATACGCACCTACACGCAGATCACATTTCAGGTGGACGCATGATTGCGGAAAAAACAGGAGCTGCTTATTGGTTGCCGCCAAAAGACGCAACAGAAGTAACTTTTGCATATGAAGCGCTTGAAGACGGTAACGACGTGACAATCGGAAATACAACGATTCACATTCACGCGCTTTATTCACCAGGTCACACAATTGGATCTACATCTTTCATCGTTGATAATCGCTACTTATTATCAGGAGATATTTTATTTATTGATTCAATTGGTCGTCCTGACTTAGCTGGTATGGCTGAAGATTGGGTAGCTGATCTTCGTGAAAGTCTATACACTCGCTATCGTAACCTATCAGATCAATTAATCGTTCTGCCGGCTCATTTTATGATTATGGATGAGCTAAATGAAGATGGAAGCATAGCAAAACCGCTTCATGAGCTATATGCAAACAATCACGGCTTAAACATTGAGTATGAAGAAGAATTTCGTAAGTTAGTAACGGAGAACCTACCTCCTCAGCCCAATGCATATCAAGAAATTCGTCAAACAAATATGGGGAAAATGACGCCAGATGAAGATAAGCAGCGTGAAATGGAAATTGGACCAAACCGCTGTGCAGTTCGATAAAGAGGAGGAGAAATAATGGGAACTTTTGTAGATGCGACAGGATTAGCATGTCCAATGCCAATCGTAAAAACAAAAAAAGCAATGAATGAGCTAAATTCAGGTGAAATTCTAGAAATTCATACAACAGATAAAGGAGCAAAAAGTGACTTAGCTGCTTGGGCAAAATCAATGGGTCATGTGCTTGTTAAACACGAGGAAGAAGGATCTGTCTTCAAATTTTGGATTCAAAAAGCGTAACAAATAGAGGGGAACCACGCACGGTTCCCTTTTCTAATGAAAGGAGTCTATCACATGGATCTTTGGTTTATAACGGTTATCTTTTTAATTGGGTTTATTGGTTCGTACTTATCTGGAATGCTTGGAATTGGTGGTTCAATTATTAAGTATCCAATGCTTTTATATATTCCTCCGATACTTGGTCTTACAGCTTTTTCAGCACATGAAGTCTCAGGAATTAGCGCTGTCCAAGTGTTCTTTGCGACAATTGGGGGCGTATGGGCGTATCGAAAAGGAGGTTATTTAAACAAAAACCTTATTCTTTATATGGGAGCTAGCATTTTAATCGGAAGCTTTATTGGTGGGTTTGGTTCTCAAATGATGTCAGAAGAAGGTATTAACTTCGTATATGGAATTTTAGCGTTAGTTGCTGCTATTATGATGTTTGTTCCGAAAAAAGGCATTGATGACCTGCCACTTGATCAAGTAACGTTTAATAAATGGTTAGCTGCTGGCTTAGCTTTCATTGTGGGAGTAGGATCTGGTATTGTCGGAGCAGCGGGAGCCTTTTTATTGGTACCGATTATGCTTGTTGTTCTTAAAATTCCAACACGTATGACAATCGCCTCTTCTCTAGCCATTACGTTTATCTCATCAATTGGCGCAACGGTAGGAAAAGTAACGACTGGGCAAGTTGATTACGGTCCAGCTCTTATTATGGTTATTGCAAGCTTAATCGCCTCTCCTCTTGGAGCAAAGGCAGGGAAAAAAATCAATACAAAGGTTTTACAAATCGCTCTTGCACTATTAATTTTAGCAACGGCAATTAAAATATGGATTGATATTTTGTGAGCGTAGAAATTATTCTGCGCTTTTTTCTATTGTGAAAATGTGAACAAAAGTCGAATTTTGTCATTAAATGCTATGAATACCTATCCGAAATGAATATTTTTATGATAAAATAAAAATATTATGTTCGTCTTGCTTCATTAGAACTGCTTTGTGACTAAGGGTTTGTTAACAATTAAAAGAATGGAAAGACCAAAATAGGTTAACACTTGTACAAAAATGTATTTTTTGTGAACTTCTTCTTAGAAGTTAGTCAAATAAATAGTGAGTTGTTATTATTTAAGAAGAGCATGGAGTAGGAGACTACTTAAAACTACTTTTTTACTGCAAAGGCGGTAAAATTGACAAAGGAATGAAACAAACAATCATGCAAAGTACTACAAAAACAAATCATCATGCTGAACAAGCATCGTTACCAAAGCAAACGTTTGTGGCGATTTTATCCCAAACCATTAAAACAGGCATTATTAAATCTAATTTAATACCTATGTTTGCCGGGTTAACCTTAGCTTTGTACACATATGACATGAGTCTGTTTGATAATATTCCTGAAATTATTTTAGCTTTTATCGGCTCTTTCCTTGTGATCGGTGCAGCTGGGGCTTTTAATAACCTCTACGATCGCGACATCGATGCCATTATGGAAAGAACAAAAAGCAGACCGACTGTAACCGGTGAAGTGAAACCAACATTTGTATTAGTACTTGCAAGCAGCATGGCCATTCTCGGAATTGGAGCTCTTGCATTAACGACACCACTCGCTGCCTTGTTAGGATTTCTAGGGCTGTTTTTTTATGTGGTTCCGTATACAATGTGGACAAAGCGCCGCACAATTTATAATACAGAAGTCGGAAGTATTTCAGGGGCAATGCCTCCGTTAATCGGATGGGCAGCTATTTATCCAGACGTGACTCATCCAGCCATTATAGGATTATTCGTTGTAACTGTTATTTGGCAAATGCCACACTTTTATGCCATTGCGATCCGTAAACATGACGAGTACAAAGCAGCTAATGTACCAATGCTTCCGGTAGTTAAAGGGTTTGAGCGCACGTACATTCAAACAAATAGTTACCTCGCAATTTTAGTTGTCATTAGCTTTTTATTCGGAACGTTAAGCATAGGTTTAATGCTCGTTGCCTTGCTATTAAGCGTTGCTTGGTTTGTGCTTAGCATTACGGGGTACCGAAAAATGGATAAAGAAAAATGGGCAAAATCAATGTTTATTTTTTCACTAATTCATATGACGGTGTTATTTTCAACAATTATTATCTATTCATTAATAGGTATTTTCTTTAATATTTAAATCGAAAAGAGGCTGGGACATAAGTAATTCAGCCAATGATAAACCTGAACGATTGAGAGTTTCTCACTTTTAATCGTTCAGGTTTTTTGGTTGATTGTGAAAACAATGTTGGAAACAGGGTGGAATGGAGCGTAGGACACTCGACTCCTGCGGGAAAGAGAGGGAAAACTGAGATCCCGCAGCGCAATGGAACGAAGGTGTTGAGACAAATCAAAGAGATGGGAACAGCTATTGTTTGTCTTTTAGAAGCAATCATTTTGTTATGTCCCAAACTCTTTTTTTAAATAATAACTGTTTAAATTTTCTAAAAAATACTTGCTGTTATAAAATGATTCGGTATATGATAAATATGAAACATACCAACCGGTTAGTAAGTATAGCCAATTCTGCGAGGAGGGGAAAAGATGCATGTGAAAGAGCTCTTTGACCTAACAGGTCAGGTCGCAATCGTAACGGGAGGAGGCCGAGGCCTTGGTGAACAGTTTGCAACCGGATTAGCTGAAGCGGGTGCTCACGTTATCGTTTGCTCTCGAAAGTTGGAATCTTGTGAAAGCGTATCCGAAAAAATAAAAGAACTAGGCGTTGAATCGTTAGCAATACAGTGTGACATCACGAATCAAGAAGATGTTAAAAACGTGGTGGATACGGTCATTGCTCAGTTTGGAAAAATTGACATTGTGGTTAATAACAGCGGAGCAACATGGGGATCAAAGGTGGAAGAGATGCCTTTAGAAGCTTGGCAGAAAGTGCTTCAAACAAACGTAACAGGCACATTTTTAATGGCTCAAGAAGCTGGAAAACATATGATACATGCTAAAAAAGGCAAGATTATCAATATCGCATCGGTCGCTGGATTTGGAGGTTCACATCCAGAATATATGAATTCTATTGGCTATAACACAAGTAAGGGAGCCGTTATTACGTTTACGAAGGATTTAGCCGTAAAGTGGGGACAGCATAACATTCAAGTAAATGCAATTGCTCCAGGATTCTTCCCGACGAAAATGGCGGCTATGACGATGAGAGAAGGAAGAGATTACTTTTTAGAACAAACGCCGCTCAAGCGTTTTGGTACAGACGTTGATTTAAAGGGAGCAGCTGTTTTTTTAGCATCAAGAGCTTCCGATTACGTCACAGGTGATGTTCTAGTTGTAGACGGGGGGTTGCTCGCAACATAACTTATTAAATTTCAAAAGGCGGCGGAGAAAATGAAAGAACGCATCATGGAAACAAGCATTTTACTATTTGCAAAGAAAGGCTTTAAAGAAACGTCCATTCAAGATATTGCAGATGAATTGAACGTGACCAAAGGAACCTTTTATTATTATTTTAAAAGCAAAGAAGAAGTGCTGCTTGATATTCACCGCTCATATATTGAGCACTTAGTTGAAAATCAAGAAACCATTTTGCGTGCCGATGAGTTGTCTTGCGCAGAAAAACTCTATGAGATGATTTTTAAATTAATTTACGATATTAAAAAAGAGGGACTGCGAGCTAAAGTGTTTTTTCGCGAAATGCGCCATTTGAGTGATAACCACCTTTTAAGCATTGTGCCAAAGCGTGATCAGTTTAAAATGAATCTTCAAGATCTAATTGAAGCTGGAATAAAAGCTGGTGAATTTAGAGGGGACTTGCCAGCAGATATCGTAACGCTTGGAATTTTAGGCATCACAAACTGGAGCTATTTTTGGTTTCAGCCAAGCGGAGAACGTTCATCACAAGAAGTAGCAGCGATTTTTTATAACATGCTAGTAGATGGACTACAGTTGAAAGGGGAATAAAAAAATGATCATTAAGCATATAACAGTTGTAGGTGCAGGGCAAATGGGTCATCAAATTGCCATCTTAGCAGCTTTAGGAGGTTATGAAACTACGATTCACGATATGAATGAACATTCACTCAATAGTGCAAGAAATCAGCTTCATACACTGTTAAATCGGTGGATTAATAAAGGGAAATTAACCGTAAAGCAAAAGGATGAAGCGCTTGTTAGGCTATCGTATACTACTGATTTAAAAGAAGCTGTTTCTACTACTGACTTTGTGATTGAAGCGGTTGTTGAAAAGCTTGAAGTAAAGAGAAGCGTATTTGCTCAGCTTGATGAGTATGCGCCAAAGCACGCTATTTTAGCTTCCAATAGCTCGACAATCGTTAATTCTTTACTAGCTTCTGCAACGACTCGACCTGATAAAGTCGTAAATATGCACTTTTTCTTCCCACCGGTAGTCATGGACTGTGTAGAAGTTGTCATGAGTGAGAAAACAAGTCAAGAAACAGCAGCGATTACCATGAATGTATGTAAGCAAATGAATCGTACAGCAGTCTTGCTTCAAAAAGAAATCTCTGGTTTTATCGCTAATCGTATTTTAGGCGCTCTTCATAAAGAAGCGATGTTTCTTTACGAAAACGGTTATGCGGACTTCAAAGATATTGATTTAATTTGTAAAAAAGCGCTTAATCATCCGATTGGACCATTTGAATTAATGGATTTATCCGGTATTGATGTTGGCTACTACGTAATGAATCAGCGCTATGCAGAAACGGGAGATCCAAGCGATTTACCTCCCGAATTCCTAAAAGAAAAAGTAGAAAAAGGAGAGCTTGGGCGCAAGACGGGAAAAGGGTTTTATACGTATGAAAAAGAGCATATCAAAAAATAACGAGCAATCACCAAAGAAGAGGAGAGGTTAAACATGAGCGATACGAAAATTAAAGTGAGATTTTGCGAGACAGATGCACTGGGTCATATTAACAATACAAGCTATTTTATTTATTTAGAAGAAGCGCGAATTGATTTCTTTGAAAAAATGGGTGTGAAAATGGATTCAAGCAAGTGGGCTTATTTAATTGCTTCCACCAAATGTGATTTTATTGCCCAAGGGTATTTTAATCAAACACTTGTTGTTTCCACGTACGTAACGCGCATCGGTCATAAAAGCTTTACGATCGGTCACGAAATTACGGACAGTAAAACGAATAGGTTAATTGCTAGAGGAGAAGCGGTTCTTGTTCACTTCGATTTTGACTTGCAAAAGAGCGTACCGCTTCCAGATGACGTGTGTGCGTTTTTACAGAATTATTTACAAACTGTTTAAGAGAGGGAGTGGAAACAATGTTTCAAGACGTAAAACCATCGTCGTTTGGCGGTACGTTCATAGTGAAGGCTGCGTCTGATGCATGCACTCCAGAAGACTTAACAAGTGAGCAAAAGCTAATCGCGCAAACTGCTAGTCAGTTTGCGATGGAGTGCTCAGTGTGTAAAGTATATAGCTCTGAAGCATTCGACACGGTGGTGGACGAAGCGCTTCAGCTACACGGCGGTGCTGGGTTTATTCAAGATTACGAAATTGAATCAGTTTATCGCGATTCGCGTATTAATCGGATTTTTGAAGGAACAAACGAGATTAATAGACTGGTCTTACCGATGCACTTTCTGCGAAAAGTAAAAAGTGGAGAGCTTGTTTTAAATCAGGAAACACTTGAACAAGCATATGGCGCTATAAAAGAAGAAAATGACCTTCTCCCTCTTGAAAAGAAAGCTGTTCACACAGTGCGCTATCTTCTTCTATTACTTTTAAGTGAAGCATTAAAAGTAGCAAAAGAGCATATAGTCCACGAGCAAGAAGCCTTAATGAAGCTTTCAAACCTTGCTATTGGTTTATATGCAATGGAATCAGCCGTCATCCGAACGGAAAAAGCAGTCAGGAAAAATGGGAAAGAAAACGAACAGCTGAAAGTTGATCTGACAGAGCTAGTAGTGGATTTAACGATGCGCGAGGTAAGAGATGAAGCGACGCAGCTTATTAACGGTATTGCTACTGGTAAAAAGCATCAAGCCCTTCACTATGAACTTCAGACTGTAATGAGCGATTTTCAATACGAAGGCACGTTTACTAAAACGCGAAGAGTGGCAGATTCATTGATTGAAAGCGATCGTTATACGTGTTAACTAAAAAGGAGGAGTAAAAATGAAAGCGATTCAATTCAAACAATACGGTAGTCCAGATGTACTAAGAGTGATTAATTTGGCAAGACCCGTCCCGAAAAAGAAAGACGTTTTGATTAAAGTAGAAGCGATTGGTGTTAATTACGCTGATACGGCTAGAAGAGAAGGAGCATACGTTGTTGATACGCCGCTTCCGTTTATTCCTGGTTCTGAAGTGGCAGGAGAGGTTGTTGAGCTTGGTGAAGAAGTAGAAGGAATAAAAGTTGGAATGAAAGTCGTTACGCTGCTTGGGTCACACCGAGCAACAGGATATGCGGAGTATACGCTTGCCGATTCTAGAGGTCTTATTCCGCTGTCGGACGGAGTTGATCTTAAGCAAGCAGCTGCCTTGCCGCTTCAAGGCTTAACAGCGTATCACATTTTAAAAACGATGGGGCGAATTGAAAAAGGAGAAACTGTTGTGGTACACGCTGCTGCAGGAGGCGTTGGTACGCTTGCTGTGCAGCTTGCGAAAAAGTTTGGTGCTAACGTAATTGCCACAGCGAGCTCAGATGAAAAGCTTGCTATTGCCAAGCGTCTAGGAGCCGATGTTCTCATTAATTATACGGAAGCAGGATGGCAAAACAAAGTGATGGAAGAAACAAAGCACGGAGCGGACGTAATTTTAGAAATGGTTGGAGGGTCCATTTTTTACGATTCTCTGCATTGTCTTGCGCCGTTTGGCCGTCTTGTATTCTACGGAATGGCAAGCGGTCAGCCTGTAAAATTTAATCCAGGAAGGCTGATGGAGAAAAACCAGTCCGTAATGGGGTTCTTTTTACCACAAATGATGGCAAAGCCTAGTTTGTATCAGCAAAGTTTACAAGAGCTGTTAACCTATATGAAAAACGGCGAGCTTGAACTGCTGATTGGTGGAACGTATCCACTTGAAGATGCAGCGCATGTTCATCGTTTATTACAAGGAAGAAAAACGACAGGAAAACTTATTTTAGTACCATAAATTTTCGAACTAAGAACATTTGATTTTACAGATGTTCTTTTTTTTAGTATTATATATAAGGTTACAGATCGTAACGTAAATGTAAGATTTTCAATGTAAAACAACCTATATGCATTATATCTTGCAAATATGAACAGATAGGTGGAAACAAAAAAATGAGTACTAACAAACCTTATAGAGTTCTTCTCTATTACATGTATGTTCCAATTGAAAACGCAGAGGAATTTCGTGATGAGCAGTTTGCGCTATGCGAAGAGCTTGAACTAAAAGGAAGAATTTTAGTAGCTTCTGAAGGAATTAATGGAACAGTTTCAGGAACAGTAGAACAAACAAATCGCTACATGGAAGTAATGAAGCAAGACCCTCGCTTTAGCGAAATGGTCTTCAAAATAGATGAAGCCGATGAGCATGCGTTTAAAAAATTACGCGTTCGCCATCGCCCAGAGCTCGTAACATTACGTCTTGAAAACGACATAAACCCACTTGAAACAACAGGTAACTATTTAAGTCCAAAAGAGTTTTTCGAAGCAATGCAGCAGGAAGATACGGTTGTAATTGATGCGCGAAACGACTATGAGTTTGACTTAGGTCACTTCAGAGGTGCAGTACGCCCAGATATCCGTAATTTCCGCGAGCTGCCAAACTGGATTCGTGAAAACAAAGAAATGTTTGAAGATAAAAAAGTCTTAACATACTGCACGGGCGGTATCCGCTGCGAGAAGTTCTCAGGCTGGTTAAAAGAAGAAGGCTTTGAGGATGTAAGTCAGCTTCACGGCGGAATTGTAACATACGGTAAAGACCCAGAAGTGCAAGGTGAATTATGGGACGGGCAGTGCTACGTGTTTGATGAGCGTATCAGCGTTCCTGTAAACCAAAAAGAACACGTAATTGTTGGTAAAGACCACTTTGACGGACAGCCTTGTGAGCGCTACGTAAACTGCGCAAATCCAGCGTGTAACCGTAAGATTTTAGCTTCTGAAGAAAACGAGCACAAATATTTACGCAGCTGCTCTCACGAGTGTCGCGTAAATCCTCGTAACCGCTATGTAAAAGAGCACGGTTTAACGGACGAGGAATTTGCACAGAGAGTAAAAGAAGTACAAGAACTAGCAACAACATAAAAAAACAGCATTCATTTAAGGCTCAAATCTCACACGATTTGGGCTTTTTTGGTTTGAATGAGTTACATACAAACCATTTATTTTTTTACAGGTAAAGCAGGAATGAAAGAGATATGAATGGAAAATAATGAAAAAGAAAGGAGTGTGGAAAGAATGAAGCATTTTATAGGTATCTTCACTCTAGCAGCTGTATTGACCGGATGCCAAGATCAGGCAGACGAGAAAAAGCAAGTTCCACCCACAAATCCCAAGGAAGAAGTTGAAGAAACGGTGACTACGCCGAAACCATCACAACCGATTAAGCAGCCTCCAGTTCAAGCAGTGGATGAAAATATCCACTTGTATATTAAGAAATATGCAGAGGCTTATGCAAAAGCCGTTACAGCAGGGTCAATTAAAGAAATCAGTCCGTTTTTGAAAAAAGGTAGTGTTCTATACAACGCGGAGCTTGCAAAAATCAATGAGCTAAACTCAAAGAAGATCTCGTATAAACTTTTGAACGTGAAGCTAATGGGCCTTCAAAAAACGGATGATGGGTACGTCATTAAAGTAGAAGAGTCCTTTGAACAAGCGGAACCTGGGAAAGGTTCACAAACAGTAATGTTTAACAAATTGTATACTACAAGCTACAAAGATGGTAAATTGATGATTGTAGATATAAAAGAGGAAGCGTAAACCAGTTAGCTAATCGTGCAACTGGTTTCTTTTTAGAGTATATTTATAAATAAAACTATGTTCTAAATAATCATTATAAAGAAAAACAGCGGATTAACGAATTAAAATGTTATCAAAAATGATAATAATAAATTGATTTCTATTATAGGTGTGCTATTATTATCATATATGATAATAATGAAAGGAAGGTCTTGATGAGTTCATCAAAAGCAGACGCAATCTTACATCCAATCCGAATGCGGATTATACAGGAGTTAGCAAGCAAACCTTGTACAGTACAAGAGCTACTTCAGTGCCTTCAAGATGTTCCTCAAGCAACGTTGTATCGCCACTTAAATACGCTAAAAAAAGCGGAAGTTATTGAGGCAATTAAAGCACAAAAGATTAGGGGAACGGTTGAAAAAACGTACGCGTTAGCACAGGCTAGTGCTATTTTATCAGGAGAAGAAGTTCAACATTTATCTAAAACAGAACACTTGCAGCATTTTATGAACTTTTACACGATGCTCGCCAAAGAGTTTGAAGCATATCTAGAGGGAGACGTTAATTTTGAGAAAGATGGATTTGGGTACCACCAGCTTCCCCTTCATTTAAGTGAGAGTGAGCAGCAGGCGTTTTTAGAAGACTATAAAAAGCTGATAGATAAATATCAGCTTAAGCCACGAGAAGATCGCCGTATGCGTACGATGGCCGTCTCATTTATTCCAGAACGTCAAAGAGGAGAGAACTAAGATGCGGGAAAAAGAACTTCAGCTTACAGCTGTTAAGGCCATGCTAACAATTCCTGATGAGAAATCAGGTAAGAAGCCGGCTGTATTAATAATTAGCGGGAGTGGTCCAGTAGATTATAACGGAAACACCAAAAAGTTTGCGAGCAACGTTTATCGTGATTTAGCAGCGGTCTTTACAGAAATGGGATATGTCACACTTCGTTATGACAAGCGAAATCTCGACGCGTTTTACAAAACGACGTTAACAGACCTCATTCAAGATGCAAAAGAAGCTTTTCACGCTTTGCAAAATCAGCCTGAAGTAGATGATAAGCAACTATTTATTGCGGGACATAGCGAAGGGGCAATGATTGCTACAATGATTGCGGAAGAACTTCATGCTACAGGCTTAATTTTGCTAGCTGGTGCAGGACAAAACCTCATCGAAGCAACTGAGTATCAGCGAGAACGAGCTTATAAAGAAATCTCGGCTCAAGGTGGGTTTAAAGGTTGGTTATTCCAAAAGCTAAAGGTTATTGAAAAAGATCGACAAAAAGCTGATAATCTTTTCAAGCGTTTTAAAGAAGCAGAAGAAGACGTTGTGCGCGTGCAGCTTGTTCGTATGAATGCAGCATGGTGGAGAGAGCATATGGTGGTAAATATGCATCACTATTATGAAAAATTATCGATACCCATTTTAGCTATAACGGGATCAAAGGATGTGCAGGCAGATCCTAACGCACTTCAAACTCTAAAACCGTATCCTACAATTGAAACAGTAATCATTAAAGATATGAATCACGTATTAAAAATACAAACAGAAGAGCCTTCCATGATGAAGCTGCTGAAGCAATATAAGCAGACGTTTTCACAGCCGATTGCACCAGAGCTATGTGACGTAATGGGAAGCTGGCTTACGAAACAAATACAAGGAAGGAAGTCTCATGAATAAACTGATTTTAATTATATTTACTATTGCTGTTATTGCACAGCTGACGGGGATTGTTCTTTTATTTATAAATGCCAAGCTCGCCCTTCAGGTTTTTCTCTACTATGTGGCGGCAATTATTCTATTAGTTCCTTTATTAATCATAAAAAAACGGAAAACAAAAGAGGAGGATCCAAATGATTATCGTGACTACTGATAATGTATCAAACTATCAAGTAACAGAAACAATTGGGTATGTAAAAGGAAGCACGGTGCAGTCTAAAAACATCGGTCGTGATATTTTAGCGGGCTTAAAGAATATTGTAGGAGGAGAAATTAAAGAATATACGGAAATGATGGACGATGCTCGAAAAATCGCAGTTGCGCGCATGGTTAGAGATGCTGAAGAAAAGGGAGCAAATGCCATTGTCGGCTTCCGTTTAGTCAGTTCAGCTATTGCCAGTAACGCTTCTGAAATTGTGGCGTATGGAACGGGTGTGAAGGTAGTTAACAGTTAAGAATAGCCCCCCTCTTAACACGCTTATGAAAATATATCTATGCTAAAAGTTTTAATTCTATTGTAAAAATATATTTACATAGAAATATTTACAAAGTATAATGGTTCACTGTAAAAAGTTTATGTAGGGGGCAATATACGTAATGAGTAAGTTTTTTAAAGTACTAACATCAAGTTTAGTTGTAGGAGTGTTACTGGCTGGTTGTGGTAGCAACTCTGATAGTTCTAATGGTGCAGAAGAAACAAAAGAAGAGCCAAAAGCAGCGGAACAAAAACCATTAAAGAATGATGTTCCAAAACCAGAGAAAGATGAAAGTGGAAATTACATACTGAACGTTCCTGGTCAAAAGGTAAAAGATGATGGTGCTACGGCAGAACTCTTAAAAATAAAAGAAGTAAATGAAACAGTCGATATTTCACCATTAAAAGTGACAATTGAAGATATTAAAGTAATTAAATTAACAGATCTAGACGAAGAGTTTGCTGAAGGTCTAGAGTGGATGGCTGACACAAAAATTAACCCAGAGGAAACTTCTTATGTTCAGGTTAATTACACTGCAGAAAACACATCTGACAGCAATATTGAATGGTACGATATTATGAATGTTGTTACCGATAAGGGTGAACAAATCGACGGACAACTTAAAGATTTTATTTCTGATGACGGAGATTCAGATTCACAATTCATTGGTAAAGTTAAAAAAGAATATACAGATGGTTTTGTTGTAAAAAATGAAGATATCAACTCTGTTAAGCTAGTTTTTGGTTATACTGAAGACGAAGACTATAACGAAATTACACCTGAACAAACGGTTGAATACACGTTTGAATAAGAAAAACTGCCGAAGGGAATTCCTATCGGCAGTTTTTATACTTTTATCTTAAAATGAAAGGGAGAAACAAGAAGTGAAATATGTAATTGAAAAAATGACAGTGAACGATATTCACTCTGTACAACAAGTAGCCACAGATAGTTGGAATCATACATATAAAGGCATTATCCCTTTGGACGTACAAAACAATTTCTTACGAGCTGCATACAGTACAGAAATGTTGAAAAAAACGGATGGAAGAGTCGGAGTTGTGGGTAGCCCTCGTAGAAACTAAAGTAGCGGGCTTTGCAAACTTTACACCAGTTAATGAAAAATAGGAAAGTGAGCTGCTAGCGATTTACTTACTGCCAGATTATCAAAGAAAAGGAATTGGTACAGCACTTTTTGCAAAAGGAAGCCGTCATGTCAAAAAAGTGATTGTCCATGTTGAGCGCGAAAACCAAAGTGGCATGTCCTTTATCGTACACAAGGGTTTACAGTTACAGATGATTTTGATGAGGATTTTGACGGGCATCTCCTACAAACCGTTCAAATGACTCTTCAAATAAAGTAAAAGAATCAGTGAGTTAATACTGATTCTTTTTACGAACTCATTTTTTATTAAACTATGTTCTAAATAAACAACAATATTAAAAACCTCAGTACTTAAAACCTTTTTACAATATCATAATTTATTCATAATAACTACCCTTTTCATAAAAATAAAAATGCCTTTCTTTCTTAAAACGAGGTTGCTTTTCTTTTATAGAAAGCTTACACTAGTAAAGCATATTAAAAGGATGGTGTTTTATGAAAAAAAGAGATAATGTGATTCCTTTTACTCCTAAGAAAAACCCTTCGCATTATTCCCCAGCTTCCGTTAAGTTAGATAAGAAGTTAGTGGAGTTTCTCGAAATCATGGACTTTGATGATCGTAATGATTTTTTAAACGAAATGATTGATTCATTCTTTCAATATGTAAAGAGTGAAGAAGACGAAGTGCAATAAACGATAGGAAAACATCTTAACCAAACAGATGTTTTTTTGTTTGGTTTTATTTGTCTCCCCGACAAATGAGTTTTACTAGTATCTTCTTAGTAAAAGGCACAGGATATACGAATATATAGATGAATACATTCATTTTCACACATAATCTTCTCAACATATTTTCTTATTCCTAAAGTAAAAAGAGGCTGGGACATAACTAGCCAAAAATAATGAAAAAGGGTTCTCATCATCGCATTTTGATGATGAGAACCCTTTTTTGTTGATCTGTTTGATTGGTCTATGCACATTTTACGCTGGAGGCGATGTACTTTCGTACATTCACCGCCATGAACGCAAACCCTAATTCGTTTTTCACGTTCTCTTTGCCTCTTACGGACATCCGAGTGAAACGCAAATTAGCTTTCAGATATCCAAAAACTAGTTCTACGTCAATCTTACGTTTTCCGTAGATTTTACCCGTTTTTTCTTCTGAAAGCAGCTGTTGAATGCTTTTCTTTTGTTGTTCCCAC